>CAZMXF010000082.1:5525-9340 GCA_964570015.1 uncultured Oscillospiraceae bacterium
TCTTCCGGGCACTCTGAAAGCGGTCTGTTCGGACACCGTCACGTTCAGCACGCTCTCCGGTACCAGCATGGCGCTCATGCTGACCGCAGCACAGCTGAAGAAAGCTGTGTCATTCCCGGGTGCGGTATGGATCTGGTATCTTGGGCTTTGCCTTCACCTCCTGATCCTCCTGCGCTTCAGCTGCAGGCTGCTTCAGGAGCGTCCGGGGTTCTCCGGGGTCAGAGGCAGCTGGCTTCTGGTCTATGTCGGGATCGCTGCCGCTGCGATCTCCGCACCCGCGTTCCATACGGAAACGCTCGGCCTTTTTCTGCTGCTTCCCGCCGCGATCGGGGCGGTGATTCTCCTGCCGCTGATTTACCGCGCAGAGCTTCAGCCCGACAATGTTCCGCCCGGCCAGAAGCCGCTCTTCTGCATCACAGCAGCACCCGTCAGCATCTGGCTCGCCGGATATCTGAGTGCATCTTCTTCCCCATCCCGGACACTGACTTCCGGGCTTCTGCTCATTGCCCAGCTGCTCTACCTTCCTGCGCTGATCCGTTGTATCCGGAGTCTGCGCAAAGCTTTCAACCCGGCATGGGCCGCTTTCACCTTTCCGTTTGTCATCAGCGCTTCTTCCCTGAAGCAGGCCTTGGCTCTTTTACGCCCTCCGTTTGCAGCTGTACTCCTGCTTCATGCGGAATCCATGATTGCACTGATATTATGTATCTACGTTCTGTACCAGTACCTGTGCTTCCTGTTTAAGCCGAACCATCCATAATCCGGTTGCCCGCGGGAAGTGAAGAAACTGCCGTCCGATCGATTCTCAACGATCAGACGGCAGTTTCCGTTTCTCTTATGCTTGACATGGGGCTTCTATTACGGGTTTTCTTCCTGTCCGCGCTCACTCATGTATCTGCGTAACAGCTCTATGAAAAGTTGCTGTTTTCTTGTCAGCTGATGCTCTTTTCTCAGTACGAAATAAAACGCTCTCCGCTCCCAGCGGGTCCGGAGATGATAATACAGCAGCGGCGAATCCTCCGTCACCATATAATCTCCCACGATTGTTGCTCCAATTCCGGTCATTGCCATGGCATGTGCCATTACCGGTGAAGAGACGGTAACCTTGACACGGGGTTTAAAGCCCGATTCCTCAAATATTTTTCTGCTCTGCTCATAAAACTCTGATCCCCCGGAGAAATCAACAAATTGTGTTTCGGCGAATACGGATATGGGAACATGCAGGCACTCCCGGAGCAGGTGTTTCCCCTCTATGATGTCTCTCCCGCTGAGAGCGAAATCCTTCAGCTGTCTGTTGATCGGACAGTCCGCGGGTACACCGAGCAGGTAATGTACCTCGCACGCGGGAATATATGTAAAGTCCGTATTATTCGTTTCCAGAAACGTGTTGATCACGATATCAACCTTATGATTCTGCAGATCTCTGAGCAGGCCCTGTCGAAACGAGTTCACGACAACGACTTCCGTATCCGGTTCCAGACTGTGAAACTTCGCGATTACCTCCGGCATCAGATAGGAGGATTTCAGCGGTGAGCAGCCGATCCGAAGGATTTCCTCTTCCTGACGGTAGATTTTGTCAATCTCCGTCCGCAGTGCTTTTTCCGACTCACGGACTCTCTCCACATGCTGAATAAAACGCTCACCGGCTGCTGTCAGTTTCAGTGGATGTGACTGTCTGTCAAAAACAGGAGATCCTAGATCGTCCTCTACGCGCTGCACCGCCATACTCACGGTAGGTTGCGACGCAAAAAGGAATTTCGCCGCTTTCGAGAAGCTGCCCATCTGGTATACAGCGTAAACATACTCCAGGTCTCTCTCCATCTGTGTTTACCCCTCCCTTGCATTTCCGATCATCAGCTGTCCGAGGCTCAGGCCCTCGTCGTTGCAGGAAACCCGCCTGTGGTGATAGACCTCCAGGCCTCGTGTCTTCAGCCGATCCAGAAGCCAGTGCATCACATACTGGTTCTGGAAGCTCCCGCCGGAGAGCACGACCTGGCGGATCCCCGTTTTCTCTGCCGCTCTTGCCGCCTGTTCGGCCGCCATTTCGATCAGGGTATTCATGAACTTTGCCGCGAGGATCGGGACCGCGGTTCCCGCCTGCCGTTCCTCTGCGAGCGCCCGGATCATCGGCCGCCAGTCAAACCGCAGCAGGCCGCTTTCCTTTTCGTCCGGAATAATGCAGAGCGGGAAGCTCCCGCCGCTCTCGCCCGCAACCGCCTCCAGCAGGATCGCCGCCTGCCCTTCATAATTGCATACTTCTTTGATTCCGAGGATCGAAGCTGCGCCGTCAAAGAGCCGTCCCATTCCGGAGGAGAGCGGGCAGTTCAGTCCGGCAGAAAGCTGTTTTTCCAGATATGCACCGTCCCGGATTCCGTCCGTCTCGCAGCCTGCCGCCCGCAGCAGGGCAAAGGCCACCCGGTATGGCTCCTTCACGGCCCGGTCCCCGCCGATGAGCGGAATGGGCAGGATGCTTCCGAGGCGTGTAAAGCACTCATAGTCGCCCGCCAGGCACTCCGCCCCCCAGCTTGTCCCGTCGGTTCCGAGGCCGGTTCCGTCCCAGACCAGCCCGATGCAGGGACCGGTAAGGCCGTTGTCCGCCATACAGGACGCCATGTGCGCGTGGTGATGCTGGACCTGTATCAGCGGGATCTGTTCCCGGTCTGCCCGCTCCTGGGCATAGCGCGTGGAGAGATAGTCCGGGTGCAGGTCGCAGACCATTGTCTCCGGATGGATGTCAAACAGGCGCTCAAAGTGGCGGATCTGCTTTTCATAGTGCTCCAGGGTTTCCAGGTTCTTGAGATCCCCGATATGCTGGCTGAGGAAGGCATGCTCTCCCTTTCCGAGACAAAAGCTGGCTTTCTGCTCCGCGCCGCAGGCGAGCATGTGCCTGTGCATCCGGGGTACCGTCACCGGCTGGGGCACATAGCCGCGGGAACGCCTGGCGAAGTATTCCTGTCCGTCCAGCACCCAGCAGAGCGAATCGTCGCAGCGGGTCTGAATCAGCCGGTTATGCAGCAGGAAACCGTCTGCAATCCCCTGCAGCGCTTCCAGTGCCTCCTCGTTGTCCTTCATGATCGGTGTATCGGAGAGATTGGCGCTGGTCATGATGAGAATGTCGATGTCGTCCCCGAACAGCAGCACATGCAGCGGCGTATAGGGAAGCATCACGCCGATATATCCGTTTTCACTGAGATGGCCGTATTCCGCAGTCCGCTTCTGCAGCAGGACAATCGGCTTGCGCGCCCCCATGAGGATCCTCTCCTCAGCTTCGGACATGAAGCAGATCTTCCGTGCCGCTTTCGCATTCCGGCACATGACGGCAAAGGGCTTTTCATCCCTCTGTTTCCTGCGGCGTAGCTCCGCCGCGATCTCCGGATCGTCACAGCGGCAGGCCAGATGGAATCCTCCGAGGCCCTTTACCGCCACGATCTTTCCCGCTTTCAGCGCATTTCTTGCGAGTTCAACGGCATCGCCCTCCACGGGCTTTCCCGTTTCATCCCGGTACGATACCTGCGGTCCGCACACCGGGCAGCAGTCCGGCTGCGCGTGATATCGTCGGTTTTCAATGTCGTGGTACTCTCTCTCGCAATCCGGGCACATCGGGAAGGCCTTCATCGATGTTTTCGGGCGGTCATACGGCACGTCCTCGATGATGGTGAATCGCGGTCCGCAGTTGGTGCAATTGATAAACGGGAAGCGAAAGCGCCGGTCTGTAGGATCCCGGAGTTCCCGCAGGCAGTCTCCGCAGATCGAGATATCCGGTGAGATGAGGGTGTTTCGCTCCTCCTGCCGCTCACTCCCGATAATCGTGAAGGTCT
>CAZMXF010000083.1:0-4968 GCA_964570015.1 uncultured Oscillospiraceae bacterium
ATGGATGGAAGAAACTCCTTTGCGAAAAATGTACTTGGATTTATCTGCCGATCACAGCGCCGCTGATGACCATGCGGAGAATCTCGCTGGTGCCTTCGCCGATCTCCAGAAGCTTGGCGTCACGATAGAAGCGCTCGACGTCAAACTCGCGGCTGTACCCGTTGCCGCCATGGATCTGGATGCAGTCATCGCAGACCTCGCAGGCCCAGCGGGAGGCGAGCAGCTTCAGCTCCGCGGCCTCCACGGAGATGCGCTTGCCCTCGTCCTTCATCTGGCAGGTATCCCAGATCATGAGGTCGGTGGCGCGGATCTTGGCTGCCATATCGGCAAACTTGAAGCCGACAGCCTGATACTTGTAGATGGGCTTGCCGAAAGTGGTGCGCTCCTTGGCATACTTGACAGCCTTGTCCATGGCGTGCTGCATGAGACCATTGGCAATGGCGCCGATGGACACACGGGCGCCGTCCAGAGCCTGCATCGCGATCATAAAACCTCTGCCCTCGGGGCCAACGCGATCTTCTGCCGGGATGTGGATGTTATCAAAACTGAGTTCACAGGTGCCGGTGCCGCGCATACCCATCTTCTTCTCAAACTTGCCGACGGTGAGACCCTCGGCGTCCTTGGGGACGACAAAAACCGAGATACCCTTGTTTCCGGCTTCGGGATCGGTCTTGGCCATGATCAGGTAGTAATCTGCAATACCGGAGTTGGTGATCCAGGCCTTGCCGCCGTTGAGAATATAACTGCCATCCGGCTGCTTCTCGGCGACGGACTTAATAGCGCCCGCGTCAGAGCCAGCGTTGGACTCGGTCAGGCCGAACGCGAAGACCTTGCCTTCGGCGACCAGCGGAAGGTACTTGGCCTTCTGCTCATCGGTGCCGTGATACAGAATCATGTCAGCTGCCAGCCAGTGAGCGTCCAGGAACAGAGCGATTGAAGCGCTGCCCTTTGCAATCTCGTTGATGACGATTTCGCTGGTGATGGTATCGCCGCCGCCACCGCCGTACTGCTCGGGGAGATGAATCGCCATGAGACCGGCATCGACCAGTTTCGGAATCAGGTCGAAGTCAAATCCGTTTTCGTCCATGTCGCGATCCCGCGGTTCTACTTCGTTGGCGGTAAACTCCTTGACCATATCACGAATCATGAGCTGCTCTTCGGTAAACTTGAACATTTGTAAAACCTCCGTCATAATATTTGTTAATTTTAGTACAGATTGAAAAAGATCTTGCAATTCTGCAAGCGTCTGTTATAATACAGATGAAACACAGAAGAGCGCAGGTCCTTTCTTTTCTGCCTTGAACAAGTTAAATCATAAACAGGAATGCAACAGAAGTCAACAGAAAAACGACTCCGTTTGTTAAATTCGGAACTTTTGACAAAAACAAAGAATCTGACTGAAACAGAAGACGGTTTTTTATAATACAATTTTGAGAAAAAACCGGAGCGGATTTTAAGGTGTTTGATCCTGTACTATTTTTGAAAGCAGGTGGCGAAGATTTCCATCAAGAATGATCTGGTGCTGAACTATATCGAATCGCTCGCAGACGGTACAAAAGTGTCGGTGAGGGAGCTGTCGGCAACGCTGCAGGTCAGCGAAGGAACCGCCTACAAGGCAGTCAAAGAGGCCGAACAGCGCGGACTGGTTGTGGTCAAGCCCAAGGCCGGAACAGTGCGCGTTATCACGGAACAACCGGTCTTCGAAAACGCGATCCTCGCAACCGATGTGATCCGACTGCTGGGCCTCGGGATCCTGGCAGGCAGGGATCAGCTGAACCGGCAGATCCGAAAGCTGGTCATCTGTGATGGCTCGGAAGAGAATCTGTACATCCAGCTGAAGGGGCAGCAGGCCGGAAGCTGTCTCTGCCTCTGCGGAGACCGGCCGGAACTGCAGACGGCGATCCTGGAGGCGGGAGCCAACCTGCTGTTGACCTCCGGGAGCAAAGCGAGCTGGATACAGATGAATCAGGCCGAGCGCAGCGGCTTGCTGATTCTCTCTTCCCCACAGAGCGCATACTCGCTGGTGCGCCTGTTTGACGCGGAATTTGCGGATCGGTCGGACTTTTCCGGCAGCGGGCATGTGGCAGCCTGGATGCAGACGCCGGACTATCTCTATTACAATGACATCATCGCCGACTGGCAGAGACTGTACCTGGAGAGCAGTATGGCCAAGCAGTATCCTGTCGTGGATGATGAGCTGGCTCTGTACGGCGGGCTGGATGTCTGGAAGGCGGCTACCGCCATCCCCTCGCAGAAGATCCGGTCGATGGTGGCGGAAGAGAGCCGGATGATGGTGGTCCGGTCGGAGGACAGCCTGACCGAGGTGGCGAAGCAGTTTATCCTGAATAATGAGTCGATGGCCGCGGTCATCGACGAAAAACAGGTTAAGGGAATCATCACGTCAAATGATCTGCTGCGCTATTACATGTATACGGAACCGAATACCTATGAATATGCGGCGGATTCGTTCCTGAGCCGGGATGTGACGGTGTCGGATACGGACACGGCGGTCTATCACATCCGGATCCCCGATGCGGAACTGAAGAACATCGGCCACATCGAGATGGACCTGCTGCTTTCGGCAGCCGGGAGTCTGCTCCGCCAGGCAGGCTGCGAGAGCTTCAAGCTGGAGAGCGGGACCTTCTTTGCACCGAAACACATTGTCTCTTCGGACGGCCTGATTCTGACCTGCCGGATTCAGAGCAGCAGCCGGAACAACTTTGCCATTGAGGCGGAGATCAATGACGATACGTCAACCTATGCCAAGGCGATCCTGATTGCATCCGCGCTGGACCGCGGGGAGGACTGAACCATGTTTCAAATCACAGAAGAACAACGAACACTGCGAAAGACGCTGCGCGAATTTGTCGATCGCGAGATTCTGCCACAGGCTGCATCTTTTGAACAGAGCGCGGCCTTCCCGAGTGCGCTGTTCGTCCGCCTGGGAGAACTGGGCTTCCTGGATCTGACCTTCTACCACCAGCGCGAGGGAGCGATCCATAACGGCGTGGACAGCATGATCGTGATGGAAGAGCTGGCGCGCGGCCTGCCGTCCGTGGTACTGAGCATGAGCCCGCATATCCAGTGCATGAACCTGATTGAAGAGGAAGGGAGCATGGGCCTGCGGGAGAGGGTTGTTCCGAAATCCATCCGCGGAGAGCATGTCCTTGCCTTTGCCATCACGGAAGCCAGCGGAGGATCGGACGCGCTGGGGATCGATACCACGGCGACTTATGACGGCGACGGCTGGATCCTGAACGGTGAGAAGTGCTGGATCACCAGTGCGGGAGCGGCAGACGGATATATTGTGAGCGCCAAGAGTGCGACTTCAGGGCGGTATCGGGATGTCAGCCTTTTCTATGTGGACGCTGACACACCGGGGCTGGATGACAGCCAGCGTACACCGCTCATCGGCATGAAGAATTCGCCCACCGGAGTAGTCCGGATGAAGAACTGCAAGGTGCCGCGGGACTGCCTGATCGGACAGGAGAACAGCGCCTACGGCCAGATGAAGATCCTGCTGAACGAAGGCCGTCTTGACATGGCGGCGCTGGCCGTCGGGATTGCACAGGGGGCGATGGAGTGCAGCGTGAAACATACCAGTCAGAGCGAACACTTCGGAAGGAGTCTCTCCTCCTACCAGGGGGTATCCTTCCAGGTCGCGAGGATGTATGAGAAGATTTTCATGGCGCGAAACTCGCTCTACACCGTGTCGGAGATGTTTCGCCGGCAGGAGCGCGCGACAATGGAGGTCGCAGCGCTGAAGCTTTTCGCGACGGAGATGTGCCTTGAGGTCTGCCGGGCCGCTGTACAGCTGCACGGAGCAAAAGGACTCAGCCAATACACAGACGTGGACCGCTACTTCCGGGATGCGCAGATGCTTACCATCGGAGAAGGGAGCAGCGAAGTCTGTCAGATCGTCATTTCCGGAAAACTGTATCATACAGAACTGGATCAGTATTAAATTCTGTGAGATGAAAATTGTAAACCAAACAATCTATAATTGGTTGACAATTAATGCCTGAGATGCTATACTCCCTTCGTGCTCCGGGAGAAGGATGCACGAAGGGAGTATTTTGAGATGAAGCAGTTTCGAGTCGTTGATCTGACGTATATGGCGGTCTGTGCCGCGCTGATCGCAGTCTGTTCCTGGATCAGTATCCCGGCTGCGGTCCCCTTCACCCTGCAGACTTTTGCGGTGTTCTGTGTGCTCGGACTGCTGGGCGGAAAGCGGGGAACGGTATCCATTCTGGTGTATATCCTGCTGGGTGCAATCGGTCTTCCTGTGTTTTCGGGCTTTAACGGCGGCATCGGCGCGCTGCTGGGGACGACCGGCGGCTACATCATCGGCTTTATCTTTGTGGGCCTGATCTACTGGGGAGCGGAGAAACTCTTCGGGACGAGACCGGCCGTGCGCATCACGGCCATGGTGCTTGGGCTTGCAGTCTGCTATGCCTTCGGAACGGCGTGGTTCATGCTTGTGTATGCGCGAAGGAGCGGAGAGATCGCGCTGGCGACCGCGCTCGGCTGGTGCGTGATCCCGTTTATCCTCCCGGATCTGATTAAGATGGGCCTTGCGGTCCTGATCTCCGACCGGCTTAGAAAGTATCTGCATTAAGCGAAGAAAGCCGAACACGAAAACCGAAGCTGTTTGAATCGACCGATCCCGGGGAGCTGCTTTCTGTGCAGCTCCGGGAACCGGTCGATTTCACTGTGAGCCGGATCTGCGTGAGACAGAGAAACAGCCAGGGGAGCGTCGGGAGAGAATTTCACCCGGCGGGGATTGTGGGTGAGGGTGATTTATGATAAAATCCGAAGCAGAATCAAGGGCGGCCGGAAGAGCGCAGAGGAGATGAGAAAAGCGAAACGAAACGAGGAAAGCACAGCGAAACGGACCCGGTGGTGGATTGTGCCGGCGATCCTGACCGTCGCTGTGCTGGCGTGGATTCTTTATACTTCAGACTACTA
>CAZMXF010000083.1:5068-9146 GCA_964570015.1 uncultured Oscillospiraceae bacterium
TGACGAGTGGTACATCGGGGGACATTCGCTGGGCGGCGCGATGGCGGCGTTTTTCGCGGCGAAGCATGAGCTGGACGGCGTTCTCCTGCTGGCGGCCTTCCCGACGAAGCCGCTGGAAGAGCCGATGCTGCTGCTCTACGGTTCGGAGGACGGCGTTCTCAACCGGAACCGCGTTTCAAATGCATCGGAGTACGGGGACGTAGAGGAACATGTCCTGGAAGGCGGAAATCACGCACAGTTCGGAAGTTACGGTCCTCAGAAGGGCGACGGCACTGCCGGAATCACTGCAGAGGAACAGCAGGATGAGACCGTCAGACTGATCCTGGAGTGGATGGAACGAACAGAGCAAAAATAAACAGGAGGGAATTGACATGGCATTCAAGAGACTGATCATTGAATTCGGGCAGGGTGTGGACATGCACGGCGGCGACCAGAACAACGCTGTCCTGAAGGCAACGAAAGACGCGATCCATCACTGCTGCATGGCGGGAATCTCCGAAGTCTTCGAGATCACGGACCGGAAGACACAGGCCAGAATTCATGCGGATATCTATGTTCCGCACCCCGAGGAGGCGGACCCAGCGGTGGTGACCGATTATCTGAGCAGGTGGACCGTGGACGCACAAGTCCATCAGGGCGGCGCCAATCCGAGAGGGATCGCCCTGGACGGCGATCCAGAAACGGAGATCACGATCGCCATCGTTGTTCTGACGGTATACGTGGATGTGTGAGCAGAGCACGCTTCTGAGCGGCTCTGTGTTCTGCTGCCCGGTCTGCGGCGCAGCGCTGGCCCGGAACGACCGTTCCCTGTGCTGCACGGCCGGCCACAGCTTTGACTTCGCGAAGGAGGGCTATGTGAACCTGCTCCCGGCCAACCGCCGGCATTCCGCCTCACCGGGTGACGACCGGGAGATGGTGGCGGCGCGGACGAGATTTCTGGACGGCGGCTGGTATGCACCGCTGCGGGAAAAACTCTGCGCGCTGGCGGAGCAGGTCTCCGGCCCGGCGCCCGTTCTCCTGGACGCGGGCTGCGGAGAGGGATACTATACCGCCGCACTGTGCGAGACCGTAGGGCGTCTCGGCGGACGGACTGCGGGAGTGGACCTGTCGAAAGCGGCCGCCAGAAAGGCAGCAAAGCGTTGTCCGACAGCGGAAATTGCCGTGAGCTCGGTCTACCGGCTGCCGGTCCCGGCTGCGTCGGTTGATCTTCTGATCAACTGTTTCTCTCCGCTGGCGACAGGGGAATTTGCCCGGGTATTGAAGCCGGGCGGGTATTTTCTGTATGTGGTTCCGGGACCGAAGCACCTGTGGGAGCTGAAGAGCATCCTCTATGACGAGCCGTATGAGAATGAGGAGAAGCGGGAAACGTATCCGGGCTTTCACCTTATGGAGGTGGAACCGGTGGAGATGTCATTTACACTGCGGGCTGCGGAGAGCATTCAGGCGCTGTTTCACATGACGCCGTATACCTGGAAAACGCCGAAGCACGGTGCCGAGCGGCTGGCGGAGCGGAATGAACTCACGGTGACGGCGCAGTTTCGCATTCATGAATATCGAAGGGAGTAATGTATCGTGTTTGACCGGATTCAGAAACAGGCGGAAAGTGCCGTTCGGGAACTGCTGGAGGTATCAAAGCTCCGGCCGGGAGACCTGCTGGTGATCGGCTGCTCGTCCAGCGAAATCATGGGTGAGCGGATCGGAAAAGGTTCCAGCATGGAAGCAGCACAGGCTGTCTATGACGGGATCGCCCCGGTGCTGGAACAGCAGGGGATCCTGCTGGCGGTGCAGTGCTGCGAGCATCTGAATCGGGCGCTGATCGTGGAGATGAGCACGGCGGAGAAATTCGGATACGAACCGGTAAACGTTCGTCCCTGGGCCCATGCCGGCGGCTCCTTTGCCACAACGGTCTGGGAGCATATGGAGCACCCGGTGGCAGTGGAACACGTCCGGGCGCAGGCGGGGATGGACATCGGTGACACGTTGATCGGCATGCATCTGCGCGAAGTCGCGGTCCCGGTGAGATTGAGCATCAAGAAAATCGGCGAAGCCAACCTTGTCTGTGCCAGGACACGGCCGAAGTTCATCGGCGGGGAACGGGCCCGCTATGTGGACGAGCTGAAATAACGGCGAAATCGGGAGACCTGGCAATCAGGTCTCCCGATTTATGATCAAACAACCCTATCTCACCTATTGACTTAATATGTTAAAAAGCATATACTTTCTTCAGAAACGGGTTTGCCTCAGATGATCGTCTGGGATCGAACAGAAGCATCTGCAAGAGAACACTGAAAGGAGCGGTGGAACATGAGTCAGCAGGAAGCGGTAATCCGTGCGGTCTGCATCAGCGAGAAAAAGGGGGAGCAGAAGCACCCCGTGGAAGAAATCGTCCTGCGGCCGCAGCTGGGCATCGTCGGAGACGCCCATGCCGGGAACTGGCACCGGCAGGTCAGCCTGCTGGCCCAGGAGAGCGTCGACCGGCTGCAGGAAAAGGTGACGGTAAAACTCTTTCCAGGTGCGTTTGCGGAGAATGTGCTCTGTGAAGGGATTTCGCTCTGCGAACTGCCCGTCGGCACCAGACTGAAGATCGGGAGCGCCCTGTGCGAGGTAACGCAGATCGGAAAGGAATGTCACGCCGACTGTGCGATCCGTCGCCAGGCGGGAGACTGTGTGATGCCCCGGGAGGGGATTTTTGCCGTCGTGCTGGAGGAGGGAACCGCACACCCCGGGGACAGGGTGGAAGTGCTTTGAAACCGGACCGCCGCAGCGCACAGCCGAAAGCCTTAGCCGCTGCCCTGCCATCTGTATCTGAATCAGAAAAAAAGCAGCCTGCCGTGCAACATGCGCGACAGGCTGTGATAGGTTGTAAGTGGTAAAACTCGAAAGAGAAACTGCCCAGATCCTTACAGGTTCCAGATCCGTTCGGCGTACTCGCGGATGGCGCGGTCGGCGGCGAAGAAACCGCTTTCGGCGGTGTTCACGAGAGCGAGGCGGGCACGCTCCTTGTCATCGGCCAGACGCGCATACAGACGGTCACGGCATTCCACATAGGCGCGGTAGTCGGCGATCAGCATGTAGGGGTCGCCGCCGTAAAGCAGGCCGGAAACGAGGTCGGAATAGCTCTTGCCGTCGGAGAAGCCTTGGCTGAAGCGCTGCATGACACGGTTGATCTCGGGGTCGTTGTTGGCAATGGAAGCGGGATCATAGCCGTTGCGGCGCCAGGATGCGATCTCATCGGTATGGAGACCGAAGAGGAACATGTTCTCATCACCGAGACGCTCATACATCTCGACGTTCGCACCGTCCAGGGTGCCGATGGTCACGGCGCCGTTCATCATCAGCTTCATGCAGCCGGTACCGGAGGCTTCCTTGCCAGCGGTAGAGATCTGTTCGGAGATGTCGGCGGCCGGAACAATGGCTTCGGCAGCGGAGACGCGATAGTTCTCCACGAAGCAGATCTGGAGACGGTCCTTGCAGATGGGGTCGTTGTTGATGTCTTTCTGCATGGAGAGCAGGAGCTCGATGATGCGCTTGGCGGTCTTGTAGCCGGCGGCGGACTTGGCGCCGAAGACAAAGCTCCGCGGCTGGAAGTCACGGTTGGGATTGTCGTGCAGCTGCAGCTGCAGGCTTGCAATGCTCATGGCGCAGAGGAGCTGACGCTTGTACTCATGAAGACGCTTGATCTGGACATCCATGAGAGCGTCCGGATTCAGGACGACATCGCTGCCGTTGTGCCGGAGGAACTGCGTAAAGCGCTCACGGTTGCCATGCTTGATAGCGTTGATGCGCCGGAGCACTTCGGTGTCTGCCTCGAAGGCGCGCAGACCGGACAGAGCATCGGCGTTCAGGAGATACTCATCCCCACCCAGCAGCTCCGTGATGAGCTTGTGCAGCTCGGGGTTGATCTGGGCAAGCCAGCGGCGGTGGTCGATGCCGTTGGTGACGTGGGTGAAGCGCTCGGGGCGAAGGGAGCAGACATCCTTGAAGAGGTCGTTGCGGAGAATTTCACCGTGCAGACGGGAGACACCGTTGACCATCCGGCAGGCGGAGAGGCAGAGATTGGCCATGTGGACCTGGCCGT
>CAZMXF010000084.1:0-3014 GCA_964570015.1 uncultured Oscillospiraceae bacterium
TGGCCCTGACGACGGCGCTGGGCTACAGCGTGTTCCACTTCCAGCCCTTTGCGGAAGGTTCCGCCTGGCTGGACTTCTGGGATTTCATCGTGAGCACCAACCTGCTGCCTCTGGGCGCGTTCATCTTCTCTATCTTCTGCTGCAACCGCTTCGGCTGGGGCTGGGATAACTTCGTGGCAGAGGCCAACGCCGGCAAAGGCATGAAGGTTCAGGCTTGGATGAAGCCGATCTTCCAGTATTTTGTCCCGATCTGCGTCATTGCGCTGTATATCTACGGCCTTGCGACCTTCGGCTGGAAATAAAACACAGACAAATCAGAGAAAAGAGAAGCTCCCCGCCTCCGGCGGGGAGCTTCGTGCGAGAAAGGGCCTTGCCATCTTCGGTCAGAACAAAACACAGACAAATCAGGAAAAAAGTCCCTGCTCTCCGGTGGGGAGTTTCGTGCGATAAAAGGCCTTGCTACCATTGGCATAAAACAATTCCCCGCCGCAGGCGGGGAACTGACTTATGCCAATGGCTGTTTCTTCATCTGGGCAAAGCGGCGGGGGTACTTCTGCGGCGTCCGGCGGAGCTTCTCCGATCTGACCAGCGTTCTGGATGCGTCCAGCCCGGGAACGCTGTAATGAAGAACGGAGGGTTCGGCACCGCCGAGAAGGGGAAGGGCTTTTTTGCTCTCGGCGAGTTCATCATCTGCCGCAGGGCCTTTCATGGCCAGAAAGCTTCCGCCCACAGCGACGAAAGGCATGCAGAGCTCCGAGAGAAGGTTCAGACGCGCGACTGCTCGGGAGACGACCAGGTCAAAGCTTTCGCGCATCTCGGTGGGGGCTTCCTCCGCGCGGAGATGGAGGCAGTTCACGTCTGTCAGTCCCAGAACCGCACAGGCCTCCTTCTGAAACTGGACGCGCTTCTGGGTGCTGTCCAGAAGGGTCAGGGAGAGCTCGGGACAGAGAAGCTTCAGCACCAAACCGGGAAAGCCCGCGCCGCTCCCGACATCCAGAACCCGTTTTCCGGCGAACGAAACGAGAGGCAGAATCGCCGCGCAGTCCAGCATGTGGAGCCTCGCGACATCTGCTTCTCCGCTGATGGCGGTGAGATTCATCTGCTGACTCCGTTCGGAGAGCAGTGTATAAAAAAGGCGGAAGCGATGCAGGGTCTCATCCGTATAGGGAAGGGAGAGTGCGTCAAGCCCCTCCGACAGGATCGTTTCGAGTTGATCGGCCATGTCGACCTCCGGAAATGTTCATTATGTTGCGGGTATCATAGCACGTTTTCCCCCTTTTGTGAAGTGAAGCTTGATGTTTTTCAAAAGCTGTGATATGCTTCGCGGGAAAGGTGTGAGCGAATTGAGAATGCGTAAGCGCCATAATCTGGAGCCCAGAATGGAGCGCTGTAAAGAATATCTGGTGACGGATCCGGAAACCCGGAAAGGAGCCTGGCGGACACCGGGGCGCAGCCTGAGCCTGGAGATCGGCTGCGGGAAGGGAAGCTTTACTTGCGCTCTGGCCGCCGCGGAGCCGGAGCAGGATCTTGTCGCCATTGAGAAAGTCCCGGATGCGATGATCCTGGCCATGGAACGGGCCCAGGCCGCCGGACTCCGGAACGTCTGCTTTCTGGATTACGACGCGGCGAAGCTGCGGGAGATTTTCAATCCGGAGGAACTGGATCGGATCTATATCAACTTCTGCGATCCCTGGCCAAAGAGCCGGGACGCGAAATTTCGCCTCACGGCGCCCGCGTTCCTGCGGATCTATGCAGATATGCTCCCGGTCGGAGGGGAGATCCGGTTCAAGACGGACAACTCCGCACTCTTTGAGTGGTCGGTGCAGCAGCTGGAACAGGAAGGCTGGACCCTGCGGACGCTGACCCGGGATCTGCATGCAAAGGGAATTCAGGGAATCCTGACCGATTATGAACGCCGTTTTATGGAGGAAGGTGTCCCGATCAAAATGCTTGTCGCGGTGCGGGGAGAGAAGACCCTGGACGGACGGGCCGGAGAGCCGCCGCGCCTGCGCGATGCAGCGCTGGCGGATGCGAGAGGAAACCGGGAAGGGGAAGAAAAAATATGACAAGATATATTTCGTGGAATGTTAACGGGCTTCGGGCTGCGGAGAAAAAGGGCTTCGTGGAGAGCGTGATGCCCCTTGACGCTGACTGCATCTGTCTGCAGGAGACCAAGCTGCAGGAGGGACAGACAGACCTGACTCTGCCCGGTTATGAGAGCTATTGGAGCTATGCGGAGAAGAAGGGATATTCCGGCACGGCGGTTTTCACACGAAAGACGCCGCTGTCCGTGCGGTATAATCTTGGGATTCCGGAGCATGACACCGAGGGGCGTGCGGTGACGCTGGAATTTGAGGACCATTTTCTGGTCTGCGTCTATACGCCCAACGCGCAGGACGGCCTCAAACGCATCGACTACCGCATGCGGTGGGAAGATGATTTCCGGGCCTATCTCTGTGAGCTGGATCGGTCCAAGCCGGTCATCGCCTGCGGAGATATGAACGTGGCGCATGAAGAGATCGACCTGAAGAACCCGAAGACCAATGTCGGCAATCCGGGCTTCTCGGATGAAGAGCGCGGCAAGTTCAGCGAACTGCTGAACGCAGGGTTTACCGACAGCTTCCGCTGGCTGTATCCGGACCGCAGGGACGCGTATTCGTGGTGGAGCTATCGGGCCAGGGCAAGAGAGCGGAACGTGGGCTGGCGGATTGACTACTTTGTTATTTCCGACCGGCTGAGAGAACGGGTACAGGGAGCGTACATCTTCCCGGAGATTCAGGGATCGGACCATTGCCCGGTCGGTCTGGATCTGAACACATGAAAATCGGGACTGTCGAGCTGAGCGGACAGGTCGTGCTGGCGCCGATGGCAGGAGTGACGGATTTTGCGTTCCGGGAACTCTGCAGGCGCTGCGGCGCCGCGCTCACGACCACCGAGATGGTGAGCGCGCGGGCCCTGACATACGGCGACCAGAAAAGCCGGGAGCTGCTCTGGCTCTCGGAGGAAGAGAAGCC
>CAZMXF010000084.1:3114-9145 GCA_964570015.1 uncultured Oscillospiraceae bacterium
ATCAGCGGGGAACCGGAACCGGAGAAGCCGCCCCTGGCAGAGCGGATGGATGCGGCACTGAATCAGATCGAACGGCTTGTTGAGCGGCGCGGAGAGCGGTCCGCCTGCATGGAGGCCCGGCATCAGCTTCCCTGGTATCTGCACGGAGTCCCGTACTCCGGCACTTACCGACAGCAGATGGTGCATGTGGAGACCCTTGCGGAGATCAGGACGATCATTTCACGGATCAAGCGGGAGCTTTCTTAACAGAATACGGGAAAAACGGAACATTCCGTTTAAATTGGCGCTTGAACAGAACTTTTTGTTATGTTATAATAAAACTATAAATATAACTATATTATAATGAAACAGACAGAGGAGATTTGATAGTGAAACGGGTTAAGGTTTCGAACAACGTAATCAGGCGCCTGCCGCGTTACCTTCGGAAGCTGGATGAATTACAGGAAAACGGAATCAGCAGAATTTCATCATTTGAGCTGGGACAGCAGCTCGGTCTGACACCGTCGCAGATCCGGCAGGATTTCAGTTGCTTCGGTGAATTCGGTCAGCAGGGCTACGGATACAATGTTTCCGGACTGCGGGAGCAGATTGCATCAATCCTCGGAATGGACAGAGGTTACAGAGCGATTCTGGTCGGCGTCGGCAATATCGGACATGCGCTGATGGACAACTTCAGCTTTGCCGAATGCGGCGTCGAACTGGCGGCGGCGTTCGATATCAAGGAAAGCCTGATCGGGACGGAATTCAAGGGTGTTCCCATCCTGGCCGAGACGCAGCTGGAGGAGTATCTGAAGACCCATGACATCGCGGTGGCGGTGCTCTGCGTTCCGAAGGAAGTTGCCGTCGGCGTCACAAAGATCCTGACGGACAACGGGATCGAAGCGATCTGGAACTTCACCAATATGGAACTGACAGAACCGAACAGCCCGATCATCGTCGAGAATGTCCATTTTTCCGACAGCCTGCTGTCGCTCAGCTACTTTGTTTCGGAGCGCTTGGATGAGCGCGCGGCGGAGGCTTCCCGGAACGGGAAGGCATGACCGCAGGTCAGAAATCAAACGAAGAACAAAAGCCCCCGCTCGCGCGGGGGTGTTTTTTTGAAGAAAGGAAGCATTATGGCTGACACCATTGCTGCCATCGCCACTGGCCGGCAGGTTTCTGCGATCGGCATTGTGCGCATGTCGGGAGAACGCAGCATCGAACTCGCAGATCGGTTGTTTCATCCCTGCTCGGGAGGACGACTGAAAGATGCAAAGGACCGGAAGCTGGTCTATGGGGAACTGAGAAGCGCCGAAGGGGCACTGCTGGATCTCTGTATGTGCACGGTTAGCCGCGGACCGCAGAGCTATACCGGAGAGAATACGGTGGAGTTTCAATGCCACGGCTCACCGATGCTGCTGGAGGTGCTGCTGCGGGAACTCTTTGCTCTCGGCGCAAGACAGGCCGGTCCGGGGGAATTTACAAAGCGCGCATTCCTGAACGGGCGCATGGACCTCAGCTCTGCCGAGGCGGTGATCGACCTGATCGACGCGGAGACCGCCGAAGCCGTGCGTAACGCGGCCGGTCAGCTCTCCGGAGCAATCCACCGGAAAGCGTCGGCGATCTACGACGAACTTGTCGGCATGAGCGCGCACTTCCACGCGGTACTGGATTATCCGGACGAGGACATCGAGGAATTCGAGATTCAAAACTACCGGGAAGTCCTGACAAACGGAGGGAGGAGCCTGAAAAGGCTGCTGAGCACCTTTGAAAGAGGGCAGATGATGAACAGCGGTATTCCCACTGCCATCATCGGCCTTCCGAATGCGGGAAAAAGCTCACTCCTGAATGCGCTGCTGGGTTATGACAGGGCGATCGTAACGGATGTGCCCGGAACGACACGGGACACGGTAGAGGAACGCGTTCAGCTCGGAGGAGTGAGTCTCCGGCTCATAGATACAGCCGGCATCCGCGAGACGGAGGACCGGGTGGAACAGCTTGGGGTACAGAGAAGTCTTGCCGCTGCGGCATCTGCGAAACTGGTGCTTGCGGTCATCGATGGAAACGGTGAAAGCGGTGAAGCTGTGGAGCAGATCCTTCGAACGGCGGAACAGGCGGAATATGGAATCGCGGTGATCTCCAAAACCGACCTGCCGCAGCGCTTCCCAATCCCGGAGACGAAGCTTCCGGTGGTATCTGTAAGCAGCGTGACCGGAGAGGGACTGGAACTGCTGGAGGAGAAAATCAGAGAGCTCTTCCCGCTGCCGCAGGTCCCGGCCGGCGAGATTCTGACGAATGTCCGGCAGGCGGATGCGGTACGGCGCGCGGCAGAAAGCATGGACGCCGCCTGCGAAGCCCTGGAAGCGGGGATGACGCCGGACATCATCCTCACAGAGACAGAGAACGCCATGCAGGCCCTGGGAGAACTGACCGGGGCCAGCATCCGGGAAGATGTTACCAATCAGATCTTCGCCCGCTTCTGCGTGGGCAAATAAGGGAAATCCCCCGCCGATTCAATCGGCGGGGGATTTCCACAATAAAACAAGTGTATCAGGTTAATCTGCGGATCTCATAGCCGCGGGAGGCATAGTAGCCGGTGGTCAGAGAAGTTGTGACGACGCCGGTAACGGAGTTTGCCGCATGGATAAACAGATTGTCACCCACATAGATGCCCAGATGACCGACATAATTGTTCCCGGAATAGAAGCAGAGCAGGTCGCCGGGCTGAAGATCCGCCGGATCCACATGGACGCCGTCAGAGAGCGCATCGTTGGCTACACGGCTGGTTTGGAAGCCGAACTGCCCATAAACATACTGAACAAAGCCTGAGCAGTCAAAGCCGGTTTCGGGAGCTTTGCCGCCCCATTTGTAAGGGGTGCCCTCATACTGCAGGGCATAGGCGGCGATTTCTTTTCCGAGCTCAGTGCCGGTTGCGCTGCTGAGTTTGGATTCCGGTGCATAGGTCCCTTCCGCTACGAAGGAAGCCGAGACATAACCGTCCCTGCCGTTGGCAATGACCCGAATCCAGTCTTCGGTGACACCGGTGATCCTCAGCGCGGTACCGTAGTTCAGCTCATCCAGAATCTTTGCGGACATCGAGGGCGATTCGCGGAGACGGACACCGGTTCCGGTGATATAGCCATCCTTGATCCTGTCGGATGCTGGGGCGTAATTCCCGGTGGCGACATTGCTGCTCAGAGCGGAATCGGAATCTGCAGAGCTGTCAGGGACGGTTTCCTCAACGAAGTCGGAATAAATAAATCCACTGACGTGCTCCACAGGAAGTGTGACGGCAATCCAGTCTCCGGATACGCCGGAGATCGCGACTTCCGTGCCCTGGTCATAGGTCCCAATGATAGAGTAGGTAGAACCGGGGCCGGTACGGAGCCGAACCGCATTGCCCGTTACCTGACCGAGCTTCAGATAAGATGCGGTGTTCTTAGCAGATCCGGAATCTTCTACAGCGTTCTCAACAGCTTCTTCGACAGCCTCTTCAGCAGCTTCCACAACGGGAACCTCATCTGCTGCCATCCCTTCAGCCAAAGCTTCTTCAAGGAGCGATTCGGGCTCAACGGCGGAGAGCGTGATTTCCGGCAGCGGGGAGGGTTTCGGTGTGGGGACTGTCTCCGTTACAAACCGGGGCTCTGTGACGGTGATCAGGGTGCCGGAGACCTCGGATTCATCAGGTGAATTGCTCCCGGGAGTCATGCCGGCCGAAGCGGGAGGTGAAACGACAGGAACATCTATGTGGAGAGTCCCGTCGGTAGGCACATAGACGATCTGATCCGGAGGCAAGGTCTCTTCCGGGGCGGATGCAGCCGGATCCTGAACGACAAAGACCGTAGAAGCGCCGGAACTGGGAGAGGCGGAAGCGCTATTATCCTGTAAAACCACGGTCCCGCCGACGGAAGCAGGAGAATCTACGATAAGGGAGGCAGTATTCGAACTGCCCTCCGTGACAAAATCATGGAAGACATAACCGTCTCTGCCGTCGATTCGGACGGCAGTCCAGTCACCCGATACACCGGTGATGGTGAGTTCTTTCCCGGTGTCGTAAGTTCCGAGAACGGCAGCGGATGTGCTGGGTGCGGCACGCAGATACACATGCATCCCGTTGATGCTGCCGGAGGACTCTTCTCTGGCTGTTGTGACTTCGGCAGAGGAACTGTCGTCCGTGAGGGACAGAAACTCGGAAGAGACATAGCCGCTCTTGCCGTCCCAGCTGATCTGATACCAGTCGGGATTGGAGCGGTCGAGAACCTCCACGGTTGTATCACGGCTGACGCTCGACGAGATGCCGTATACGGTTCCGGGACCGTTACGGACATTGACCTCATTGCCGGTGACGACTGCCTGATCTGCACAGGCCGACACCGACAGAAGGGACGGCAGGCAGGCAGACAGAACAAGCGCGCAGATGTATTGCTTACGCATGAAAAGTACCTTCTTCAGACCTCAGCGGGCCGCAAGGGCACGCTCCAGCCAGACAGCTGCGACGTCAATGGCGGAATACAGGCTGTCTTTTTCCGTTTTCTTAACAATACGGTCGCGGGACTTGACCGAGGCATCCGTCAGCTGAAGCTGAACGGAGACCTTCGTCGCGACATCCAGATCCTTGACCTTCTTGGTGTCGAGAATCTGCATCATGATCACGTACTTGTCCGCAAAGCTGCCGTAATAGATAAAATTATCCTTCCGCTGGAGAGGATGACCCTTATACTCCAAAGCTTTTGCCAAATGAAACACCTCCAATCATGTTATGAACGTTAACACACCGCAATCAGCCTGTCAAGGCGTTATCCGCCGATGATTACGACGCTGTCGTTGCCCTGCCAGGGGTTGCTGTCAGAATAGTTGTCCCAATAATAGGAACTGTCAAAATCGTCGCTGGTGATGCCGTCCTGGATCAGATCCTGATCGGTTCTGGCAACCTGTGTGGGAGCTTCGATAAACACGTGGGTATCGGGTGCGAGATACGGATAGGTGAAGTCTGCCCAGGGGAGTCCCGCATGGACCTTGCTCATAACCTGACGCCAGACACGGGCGGCGGGATTTCCGTTGGAGTTGATACGTTCGGGGATATCGAAACCGGTCCATACCACAGCGACGTAGTAGGGCGTTACACCGGCAAACCACCGGTCTTTGTATTCACCCGAGGTACCGGTTTTGCCGGCGACCGGGACATTGTTGAGCCGAGCTTCGGTGCCGGTGCCTTCGTTGACGGCGTTTTTCATCATCCAGGTCAGACAGTATGCAGTGTTGGGATCAAATGCCGCGATGGTCTGAGGAACGTTATCCAAGACGATGTTTCCGCGGCTGTCCGTCACCATGGAATAGGTGCGGCTGTAGGTGAAGACACCGTCGTTTACCAGAGAGCAATAGGCCTGGGCCATTTCACGTACGGAGATTCCATTGGTAAGCTGGCCGAGGGCCATGGGTGCATAGGACGCGTCATCCGGAACCAGACTGGAAAAGCCGAGGCGCTGAGTCAGATAATCATACGAGGTCTGCGGACCATTGGGCAGCTTGTCCACGATCTGAGCCGCAACTGTGTTCAGAGACCACTTGAGCGCCTGATAAATCGAGAGTACACCATAGTTTTCGTAGTTGTCGTTGTGTGGGTACCAGCTCGTTCCGGAGAGAACGATGTAGTTTGCATCATTGACCAGTGTATCCGGGGTGATGATTCCTTCGTTGAGAGCAGGACCGTAGCTTGCCAGGGGCTTAATGGAGGAGCCGGGGGAGCGGGTGGCTCCGCCGTAGTTCACCCCGCCGGAGCTGATGGGAACCGCGCGGTTAAGACCGAAGTTGATCTCCTTTTCGCCCACACCGCCGCAGAGGGCGAGAATCCGTCCATCATAGGGGTTCATGACCACAATGGCACTCTGGAACTGCTGCTCGTAGCGGCCGCCTTTCGGCATCTTTTCGGGATCGGAATAGAGATCGTCGACAATATCCTGGATCCGGGTGTCGATGCAGCTGTAGATCTGGTATCCACCGCTGTAGAGCAGCTTCTGGGCGGCTTCAAAGTTGATGCCCTTGGTGCTCATCA
>CAZMXF010000085.1:0-9142 GCA_964570015.1 uncultured Oscillospiraceae bacterium
CGTTGTAATAGCGGATGCGGAATTTTTCCCGCATGTTGACCCCGTCGATCTTTTCACGCAGCGCTTTGTCATTCAGATTGTCAAAATACAGGCTGCGGATCAGGTATTTGCCGCCGATGGCATGGCTGTCCGGCTGTGCGACAGCCCTCAGCCGTGCCCGAATGGAGAGCAGATCCGCATAGCTGATCTCATGTTTCCACTCGTGCCGATAATGAATGTCCATAAGGTTTTTCCCCTTTCTCTGTAACTAATCTTACTATCCGAACCTTAGATGAAGCTTTGAATCTTGTGGAATTTGTGAAAAAGATGACAACAGAATACATCGGGGGACCGGACAGTAAGCTGTCCGGTCCCCCGATGTTCTATCACTTTGGATTATCTGAAATTAAACTTTAGGATGGCGGTATTTCTTAATCGTTCCCGTTCAGCCATTCTTTGAGGAAGGCGGCATAGCGGGGCGTATCCTCCACGTAGCAGGAGTGGCGGGCGGTGCGGAATAGCTCCCAGCGGGAGTTGGGGATGCCGTCAGCCATGGTTTTGGCGAGGTAGGGCGTGCAGAGGTCGTTCCCGCCGCTGATGATGAGCGCGGGTTCACGGATGGTTCCCAGTTTGTCGGTGACATCATAATCTTTTAAGGTTCCGAGCGGGGTGAACTCATTCGGTCCCCAGCCGACGACATAAGCCTCCCGTCCGGTACGCTTTTCTCGGGTCAGGCATTCCGGAGCATCATCCCCATAAGGACCGGAGCAATGGCGCAGCATGTATTCCGCCTCAGCGGCTTTGACGTCTTCCGCTTCGTAATCACCGGTTTCTGCGGCTCTTTGGATGGCCTGCTGCATCTCCAGCGGTAGTTCTTTGATCATCCGTGCTTGTTCTGCTCCCCAGAGCTGGCTGGAGGGCAGGGTGGAGGAAAGGACCAGGCTTTTGATGCCTTCGTGCTTGTAATTGCAGACGTATTCCAGTGCCAGCATTCCGCCCCAGGATTGTCCGAGTAAATGGATTTCTTTAAGGTTCAAAAATTCGCGCAGTGTGATGAGCTCCTGCACCCAGGTCTCGCGGGTCCACAGCTCCGGGTGTCCGTCCAGGTAGGAGCTGCCGCAGCCGATCTGGTCATACATGATGAACTGCCGCTGATCTTCTTCGGCAAGGAAATCCAGCACTTCAAAATAATTATGCGTTGATCCCGGGCCGCCGTGCAGCAGTACCAGAGGTGTTTTCTTTGTCTTTTCCGGTCCGACGATGCGGTAGTATGTTTGATACCCCATAAAGGGGATAAAGCCTTCGATAATGTTCATTTTCCCTCTCTTATCAGAATTCTGTATGTTTAATGATTCATATCTTGAAACTGTTCAGAACCCGTCGACGCATCACAGAGTACAGTTTTTTTGTGTTGGCTTCGCAACAGCAAAAAAGCTGTCCACGTGTGCTCCGTACTGAATAGATACCATATTTTGAAAAGTGGGCAGTGTGCCCACCATTTATTCCCTTATTTCGTTATAATGCAATATGATCGTTTTGTAAAGAAGGCATAAAAAATAGGGCTATTCATCATATAAATCCTGTGGTAATATTCAGTTAATACGTTTATCGGGGGGTACGCATGAAATCATATATCAGTCTGTTTCGGAATTACGCGAATTTTTCCGGCTATATGAAGCGCGGAAATTATTGGTCGGCTATGATTTTGCACTTTCTGATTTTGATCCTCCCGCTTTATCCGTTAGCCCGGTTTTCGCTGGACACCTCTTATGAGCTGCCGGCCTTTTATGTCCCCTGGGTGCTGCCGCTCTGGTGTTTTTATTACCTGCTGACGGTCATCCCGGTTTTGTCAGCAACAGTCCGGCGTCTGCACACATTGCCGCGGAAGGGCTGGTGGGTGCTGGTCGGATTGATCCCCGTGGTTGGTACCTTCATCCTGCTGATCTGGCTGCTGCAAAAGGGCAATTATGAAGATTTTGTCCGCAGACTTAAGAAGGCCGGAGCCAATAATGAGGCTCTTGGCAAGCTCGGTTCCGCGATCGATGCGATGAACAGACCACGAAACGGCAGCTGGTTTTTTGCTGCTTTCGCGCTGCTGGCGGTGGGCGGCTGGTTCCTGAACCGTCAGATCAGGCAAAACGGTACAGCGGAAAGGGCCATGGCGGCACTTCGGGATGTGAACGCGGGTGGCCTGGCTTCGCTGAAGGAGAGACCTCAGGATACAAAAACGCTCACGGCTGATGTCCATGACCCAGGTCCGGTGGTATTCCAGGATGCTTCCTATAAGGGCCCGGGTACTTCTCTGAACGATTGGGCGGTGTTTTCCCTTTTTTCCGATGTAAAGTCGCTGATCTCTGATCTTTTCAGTGGTGGAAAAGGGGCTTCCATGCTGGAGCCATCAAAGCCGACTGTTGAGATTGATGCGGAGGTGCTGCCTGACGCTGAAGTTCTGCCGGCGGTGGAGTCTGAAGTGGGAACAGTGACGCAAACTGAAGAGAAAACGGAAGCAACTCCAACCGAAGGATTTTTCGCAAAATTCGACAGTTCAACGGGGTTGGATAGCGGGAAACCCGATGAAACAACAGAAACAACTCCGACGGTAGTCATTGAAACGCTTGCGGCAGAGACAGAACAAGTAATGGCGGAAGAGGCAGATAACCGGCTCCCGACCGAAGCGGTCAACACCACCATGGAAGACGATGAAACGCAAAACACATTGCCGGTCCCTGCCGGGAAAGCTGTGATCGCAAAAGCGGATGGCTCGCTGCTGCTCCTGACTGAAAATGATGTTTTGGCCTCTCTTTATGCGGTGAGTGTCGGACAATATGAAATGTGTGTCACGGATGGCGCCTGTGAAATGCCGGAAGCGCTGGATGAATTCGCTTATCCGGGGCTGAGCGAAAAAGCCGCGGACCTGCCGATGGTTTTTGTGACACGCGATGATGCCGCAGCCTATTGCGAATGGGCCGGGATGCGGCTGCCGACACTTGCGGAGTGGCAGACAGCTGCGGCCCCTGCGGAGGGATCTAAGGTGAGTGCCTCCACGGTGAACAGCGTCGGTACCAACCGCAAAAGGGCTCTTCGCAGTGCAGACCAGCTCGCATTGACAGTCCCGGTCACATCCTATCGTTCCCGCGGTTCAGTCTATGGCATGGTGCAGATGCTGGGCAACGTCTGGGAATGGATCGCAGCCGGTGAGGATGAAAATATTTCTCTTGCTGCCGGCGGTGCCTGGAACAGTTATCCGGAGACCATCGGGGTGGAGACGCTGCTGGAGACCTTCCCGGGTCACGCTGCTGACAATATCGGTTTCCGCTGTTTTGCCGATGCGGCCAGTGTCACCCCGGAACTGTTTGAGATCAGCGAAGAGAACATCGATGAACTGATGAATCCCGGTGTGCGGAAAACCGATGACGCGCAGATGGTTGCTATTCCCGGGGATACTTTCACGATGGGTGATCCCAGAGGTGCTATTGATGAAAAACCTGCGCATGAAGTCACGCTTTCGGATTACTGGATCGACGCCTACGAGGTGACGAATGGACAATATGCCCTCTGTGTGGCGGATGGTGCCTGTACGGAACCGCATGAGGTCAAATCCTTCCGCCGTCCTTCCTACTATGGGAATCCGGAATACGACAATTACCCGGTGATCTATGTCGACTGGTCTCAGGCCAATGCTTATTGCGAATGGGCCGGCGGCAGGCTGCCGACTGAAGCCGAATGGGAATATGCCGCAAAGGGTCCTGAGGGGAATGCCTATCCGTGGGGCAACACTTTTGTGGCTGCCAACCTGAATTATTCCGGAAACGGGAACTATGATACGCTTGCAGTGGATGCCAATCCGGAGGATGTGAGCAGCTTTGGCGTCTATGACATGGGTGGCAATGTTTCCGAATGGGTTTCGGATCGTTATCAGGAGAACTGGTACACCGTCACGAATCAGCCGGTTGATCCCACCGGGCCGGAAGCCGGCGGGTATCGTGTGATCCGCGGCAGCTCTGCTCAGGTCGCTGAGAATAATGCCCGGACAGTCGATCGCTTCTATGCACTCGGGTCATCTTTTGCTCTGGACCGCGGTTTCCGCTGTGTTGTAAGTGATTCGCAGTGATGCCAAAAGACGTTTGGTTTCTCCCGCTTGGCCAGGAACCGGTGTTGATCTATGCGCCGTTCCACGGGATCACAACGCTGGTCAATCGGACTATGGCTGAGATCGTTTTTGCCTGCCTTTGGGACAGTTCGAAACCTGTTCCGGGAGACGCGCCATGGATCGGTTCCCTTCGGGGTGCAGGAAACCGCTCGGAAATGAGAGTAGGTCCGCCGGATCCCCTTTTCCTCGGCCTGGTCCCGACACGCGGCTGCATGATGCGCTGTGCTTACTGTGATTTTGTAACCGTGCGGGAACATCCGCTGATGTCATTTTCACAGATCCGCATGGCTGTGGATGGTTATGCCCGGGTGATGCGGGATGCCGGACGGAGCGATTGGAATATTCATTTCTTCGGTGGAGAGCCCTTTGCCGCTTTCAAAGAAGTGGTGTTCGCGGTGAATTACGCCCGGTCATTGGCTGAAAAGGTTGAGGCTTCGGTTCATTTTGAAGTGACGACCAACGGCTTTTATCCCGAAACCAAAGCCCGCTGGATCGCGGAGTATTTCGATACCGTGGTACTTTCGCTGGATGGTTTTCCGGAGGTGCAAAACCGTCATCGTCCGGGTCCGGAGGGCAGGGAATCGTTTGAGACAGTTTGCCGGAGCGCGGACATCTTTTCCCGCGGGAGCTGTGATTTCATCATTCGCTCCTGTGTTTCTGCGGCAAATGCAGAAAGTCTCGGGCGATGGGCTGCATTTATTGCAAGGTGCTTCCAGCCGGAAGCGGTTTGTCTGGAACCGATGATCGAAAGTGACCTGGCCCGTCAAAATGAACTGACTCCGCCGGATGCGGATGTGTTTGTGCGGAACTGGGCAGATGCCTTTCGGGTTTTGGAGAGGGAAAAGATCCGGCTGGTTTGTTCCTCTGCTGATCTTTCCTCAATTAACAACTCCCTATGTCCGATGGGAAAGGATGCGCTGATCGTTACACCTGAGGGAGAGATTGGATCCTGCTGGCAGCTTTCGGAAAATCAGCGCTTGGGGAAGCCGGATCTGCATTTCGGTTTGCTTGGGACAGACGGGATGAACATTCATCAGGATTCTCTGGACGCTCAGCGGCAGCTGGTTGAAAGGAACCGGGAATGCTGCCGGGGGTGCTTCTGTTATGCGCATTGTGCGGGCGGCTGTGTGCTGAAGGCGGAACGAAGCGGTAATTTTTGCCTCATCACAAAGGCCTTGATGCTATGGCAGCTGTTCCGGCAGCTCGGTTATGAGAGCATGGCGGATCAGTTGATTTTGGACCGGTCCTTTCTTGAGCGGCTTGCGGGTACCGCGGATTTCCGGAGTCTTCTGCCCGGATTTGAGACTGACATTGCATTTGCCGGGCCTTCTGCTTCAGAGGATCATCCTGTAGCGGAGCCATTCCCGTTGACAGATTTTTGTGCGGCAGGAGATGCAGAAATTGGCTGGGTCCGGGACGGAGATCGTATCCTGATCGCGGATACGGTTGGAAGTTTTGTTCGCGTTCCGGAAGGCGGGGAGGCGCTGCGCTTTCAACTGGAGCATTCGGGGATGACGGCTGTTGATGCGGAAAAAGTGTGGACTGCATTGACAGAGGAGCGGAATTGATGGCGAACCAGATCATCACCAACATTTGCAATGCGGATTGTGAGTTCTGTTTTGCGGCAGATTCCCGGTCCCGTATGCTGCGGATGGATGCGGTGCAGATGGCGGAAAGTGAAATGCGCTCCTATCTGGATTTTACCCGCAGGGCCGGGATCCGTGAGCTGCGGCTGCTGGGCGGAGAACCGACCCTGCATCCGGATTTCGCGGATTTTGTTAAGCTTGGCAGGGAAGAGGGCTTTTCCATCATGGTATTTACCAATGGATGTATGCCGGATGAAGCCCTGGAGGTGCTGGCATCACTTGCTCCGGATGTGTGTACCGTGGTCGTAAATCTCAATGCTGCTCTTGGTGAGCAAGCCCGGAAGCGCAGGAGAAATGCTTTGGCGTTGCTGGGACAGCGAGTTACGCTGGGTATGACGCTGACTTCTGCAGACTTTTCTTTAAGGTACGCAATGGAACTGATCGGAAGGTTTGGCTTGCGGAAGTTGATCCGCATCGGTTTGGCTCATCCGACCTGGGGTGGAAAGAATCGCTCCCTGCATCCGAAACGCTATTCGGCCGTCGGACAGGCGCTTTTCGGGCAGTCCTTCCTGACCGCGGGGTGTGGGATCGAACTGGAAGCTGACTGCGGCTTTGTGCGCTGTATGTTCGGGCGGAACTTCGCACAATTACAGGCGAACGGATTTCATTACAGCTCACAGTGTACGCCGGTGGTGGACCTGTGTACAGGTGGGACCATCCTGCCCTGTTTTGCTCTGTCAAACCTGATGCAGGCGAATCTTAAAGATTTTGAAAACTCAAAGTCTGTTTATAAATTCTTTAATGAAAAGTTAAGACCCTGGCATTCCTTTGGAATCTTTCCGGAATGTTCACAGTGTCAGTTTTTTGAGACGGAAGAATGCTGCGGCGGCTGTCTGGCTGCGCGTCTGCGGCGGATCCAACCAATGATGGGTGAAGCACAGGAGGTCAGCCCTGATGCTGCGGCGCAGCCCGCACATCAGGACTGCACTCCGGTGCGGGATTGAGGGATGTCCGGAGACGCACGGCTGTGCAGACTTGCAGTGCCGGCTTCGCGGCAGCAGCAAGACAGACCAGGCGTGCTCCGTGCTGGGGCCACTTGCTTCGATGAGGGGACGAATTATCATGAAAATGCTGATCGATCTTGACCATATGACGGAACCGACTGGACAGATGCGCATCCGGGTTTCCCGCAGGGGAATGCTGGCAGCTGCCGCCGACAATGCGGAGGAACGGACCCGCAGCCGCAGCGGTTCGCCCAGTTATCATATCGAAGATCTGACTGCTTTTGATGAGGTTCAATTTGCAGAGATATGGCCGATCGTCAACAGTCGGGCAAAGATCAGCCTGGAAAAGGGTGTGGTTTATGCAGAAACCTCCGCGTCCGTTGACCCCATGCCGCTTTTTGCGGTGAACTCCCCCGCACTGTTCATCTTCAACCAGTTCAACAGCATGCAGAAGATGTCTGATGTTTTTGTTAAGGTACGAAAATATACCGGCTGGGATGAGGCTAAGACGAAGAAAACAGTTCGTGCGATATTTTTAAGGTTATGTGAGGTGCGTGTCTGTGAACCGGGAATTCCTGACTGAGCGGCTGCAGTTTTGCCAAATCGAAGGAGAGGCTCTGCCGATCTTTACGCGGCAATTTGAAGAGTTGACGCTGTTTTATGCGCCGGGCTATCTTGCCGCTGCCCGCGAGGCGGAAGCGGAGGAGATCCTGGGACTTCTTTCCGGTGAACTCCCCTTCGGGTTTAAGGGAACAGCTCTAAAGGGGACGGTTTCCCCTGGAACCGTACCTTTTGGACGGATCAATTCCTGGGTGACGGTTCCAGGAGAAACCGTCACCTTAGAATTGATCAACTTTGCTCAACAGGCAGTAAGTCAATGGAACACTCTTCTCAGCCCGGAAAATTACAAACCCCTCTGCCTGACACTTTACACCTCGCTGACCTGTAACCTGTATTGCACCTACTGCTTTGCGGAACCCGAAAGGGACAGCGCGCTTCAGCTCTCCCGGGAACATATCATGAATGCCGCTAAAAGGATCCTTTCGAATTGCAGAGAAGAACAAAAATCGTTTACGGTTGTTTTCCATGGCGGCGGCGAACCGACCATGGATCCCCGGCTGCCGGAGCTGCTTGCCGATTTGAAGACTATGAGTATGCAGGAACAGGTCCCGTTTTACTCCTATCTTGCGACGAACGGCGTGATGCCGGAAGAGCGTGCGGTTCTTTTCGCGAAGAATTTCGATCAGATCGGACTTTCTGTGGACGGCCCGCCGGATATCCAAAACCGTCAGCGTCCGCTGCGGAGCGGCGGAAACACTTCCGCTTTCGTTGAGCGGACCGCTGGGATCATCCGAGAATTTCAGGGACAGCTGACAGTTCGTGTGACAGTTTTGCCAGAGAATTTTTCCCGGATCCCGGAAATTACCTCATATTGCCGGGAAGTTCTTCATGCGGATGTGATCCGTATGGAGCCTGCTTATCGGCAGGATGCGGATTTGTCAGCAGCGGATGAATTTTGTGAATATTTCCTGAAAGCGAAAGAGCACGCTCCGGGACTCAGTTACAGCGGCAGCCGGCCGGATGAGATCCATGGACGCTATTGCCACTGCTTTCGCAGGGTACTGCAGTTGGTTCCGCCGGAGGGTGTTTCGGCATGCTTTGCGGTTTCCTCCGTGGCGGAAGCGGAAAAGAAGGGAGTGAATTTGCCCTGGGACAGGAAGATTTTTGAAACACTCTCAGCCGAAGATCCGGAATGTATAGGCTGTTTCAACCGTTTCCATTGCTCACGCGGCTGCCCGGATATCTGTCCGGCACAGCGCAGTGAACTGCAGGATTTCGGCTCCTTCCGCTGCCGCGTCAATCGGACGCTTACGGAAGCGGAATTGCTGAGGACGGCAAAAGTATGGCTTCTTGATTATGCGCGGGAGTATGGCTTTGCCGGAGTAAAGATGAAAGATGAAGATCCTATCGTGGAGGGGATAGATGCGAGGGAAATCGCTTTATTTGATTCCTTTTCAGACGAAATACCTGATCTATAGGCCGCTCATCGGTTTGCTGTTCCTGGGCAACGGTGCGATGGCGGAATGTGCACAGCGCTTTTGTGACACCCGGGAGCGTGGGGTCCTTGCGGATGAGCCGGATGTGCTGGAATTTTTCGACAGCATTGGCTTCACGAAAGCTGACCCACCGGAACCGCCCGAGCCGAACCTTAAAGAATTCTGTCCGACTTCTGCCGCACTGCTGATGAGCAATCGCTGCAACCTGCGCTGCATTTACTGCTATGCCAATGGCGGAGAGACCAATGATCTTGATCTGGATCCGGCTGTGGCCCGGCTTGCGATCGATATGGTTTGCGAAAACGCGCAGCGATCAGGCCGGGATCATTTTTCGGTGACTTTCCATGGAGGCGGGGAACCGACCAT
>CAZMXF010000086.1:0-9135 GCA_964570015.1 uncultured Oscillospiraceae bacterium
TACATGTCTGAGGGTGGGGATCCTATGCAGGACCTACCCTCGTGAATAATTCAGGTTAAAATAAGTGGGTGTACTCTTGTGAGTATACCCACTTATTGTCTCTTATTTCTTCATACTCCCAAGGAAGCAGAGTCCAACATCAAGGAAATGGAAGATATTGCTCATATCTGGAAGAATATTGGCGTATGGGATTATCAATTGTCTTCTTGAGTTTCAACATCCCCCGATTGTATTGACTTTGAATGATGTCCGTTCTATAACGAATTATCAGTAACGGGGAGGGAATAGCATTGGATAGTGTCGATGTGATAAATGTAATAGGACATGCTCTTGACGCCGAGATAGAAGCCTTGAAAACGATGAAAAGTTCTTTGAGTGTTTCTCAAATCGAATCAACTGTAAAAACAATCAACAACTGCGGAGGGAAAGTTTTACTGTCTGGATGTGGAACATCCGCAATGGCAGCGAAAAAAATTGCTCATTCATTATGTTGCATTGATATTCCCGCAGCATTTATTTCTCCATCAGATGCAGTTCATGGCGGATTGGGCATAATCCAAGCTGATGATGTTGTCATAATGATTAGCAAAGGCGGGAACACAAAAGAAATAATAAATATGATCCCCGCATGCAAAAGTATCAAGTCTACTTTGATTGGCGTGACGGAAAATCCATACTCTGCACTTGGAATGGAGGCAGATATACAACTAGTTATCAAAGTAGAAAAAGAAGCGTGTAAATTCAATATGCTCGCCACCTCGAGTACTTTGGCCGTAATCTCAGTATTTGATGCAATCTGTATAGCATTGATGGAATTAAGAGGCTTTACAAAAAAACGTTTTGCAGTCATACACCCTAATGGTGCAGTTGGTGAACGACTGAATGCGGAACTATCAAGAGTTTAGGGGGATATTTAGAATGAAAATGTATGAAAAGACTCAACCTGTCGAGAAATATCTTAACGTTAAATTGACCTGTGATTGTGGGAGAACGCATTATGCTCCAATTAAGGCAGTTGAAATATGTAGTGGTGCTCTCAAAAAGATTCCAGAGTATGTAAAAAGTTTTGGCTATGAGCATCCATATATACTTTGTGATAAAACCACATATGAAATCGCTGGGAAAAAAAGTGAGCAATATTTGAAACAGGCTGGAATTAACCCAGTAGTACTTATATTGAAGCATACAGATTTTGATGAAGCAACACTTGGTGAGATCGTTATTAATAAACCGGATAACTGTGATTTAATGATCGGGTGCGGAACCGGATCAATAACAGATATGCTTCGTTATTCAAGTTTTAAGCTTAATCTTCCATGCTTTACTGTCGCAACGGGAGCCCCCATGGACGGGTTTTCTGCATCAGTTGGAATCATGAATGTGAACAATCTGAAGGCTACTATGCCCGCACACAGCACAGAAGTCATAATTGGGGATACTGACATATTGGAAAGTGCTCCTTATAGGATGTCTATAGCAGGATTTGGAGATCTAATCGGGAAATTGAATGCCCTGAATGATTGGAGATTATCGGCCATTGTAAATAATGATCATTATTGTAAAAATATTGATCAAATGGTTACTGACTACGTAAACGACATCATGGGTAAGTTCGATGACATTAAGAGAAGAGACCCATCAGCATTAGGTGACCTTATGAATGCGCTACTGCTGTCCGGGGCTTCTATAAGTCTATATGGCAGTTCCCGTGCCATATCAGGTGCTGAGCACCATATGTCCCATTATTGGGAGACAATTGGTGATCAGCGTGGAAAACCGTTTGCAATGCATGGAGAGCAGGTCGCTGTAGCCACGGTCTTAACGCTAAGGCTCTCTGAAAAACTGGCTAAATGCGAATTTGATTACGATCGGGCGAAAGCTGCAGCACTTGAATACGATGAAAAATCTTGGGAAAACGAAATTAGGCTCGCGTATGGAAAAGCTGCAAATGCAATTATAGAGTTGGAATCCGAATCTAAAAAGAATCTTCCTGATGCGAGAATTTGTAGAATTGATAGGATCCGGCAGAATGAAGATAAGGTAAGAGATCTCTTGGATCGTGCATATTCTCCTGATAAACTAAGAAGCATTCTCAGATACATGGGTAGCCCCAGTGATCCAAAAGATATTGGAGTTTCTCCTGAATTATTAAAGAACACTTTCCTCTATTGCAAGGAAACACGTAACCGTTACACTATTTTCCAATTGGCATGGGATCTAGGACTCCTGGATGCCTTATCAGAAGAAATAATAAGTGAGCTGAAAAATGAGGAAAGAATTTGATAATTTGGGATTCTGATATCTGCTTTGGAAAATAGATTTGAATTCACCTTTCATTATGCTATAATTCTTACTAGGACTGAGCTATACTGATCAAGCCCCAGACGAGGTGCATAGAACATGAAAGGTGAAAAGATAACTATAAAAGACGTCGCTGCTGAAGCAGGGGTTTCAAGTACAACGGTTTCCATGATTTTGAATGGAACAAGAACATTCCCTGAAGAGACAAGCCGACGGGTAATAGACGCATGTAATAAACTGGGATATGTCCGTGGCGGATTACATCGGAATGATAATATTGAAGATAAACTGATAATTGCTGTTGTTCCTACATTTTCCAATTATTATTTTGTCAATACTGTGGAAGCCATGCAGATACGTGCAAAAAATCTAGGGTATTCAGTGATGGTTGCTGAGACTTTTAGAGAACGTGTTGAAGAGGCAAGAGTTTTAAAACTATGTTGTAGTTTACCCGCAGCGGGAGTTATTCTCTTTTATCCGCCTGAAAACAGTATGTATTTACGTGAGCTAGAAAAAGAAAAAGCCGTAATTCATGTCTACGATAAAGGCGTCTATGAGGATTCAAGCATTATTGAATTTGACGGCCAGCGAGTTGGCCAACTTATTGGAGATCATTTGCTTTCACTTGGGCATGAAAGAATAGCTTTTTTAACTCTTGGATTTGAAATGAAACAGGTTCTTCGAGTACGGAGACTAGAAGGCCTACGTAAGGCATATACTGACAAAGGATACAAACCAGACGAAAGTGTCTTAATCTGTACTCAGAGCAGTATCTTACCAAACGTAAAGCGTAAGTTGGACGGGTATGATCTGGGATTTGCAATTACAAAAGAGCTTATCCGACGGAATGAGAATATTACTGCTTTGGCATGCTTAAACGATATGATTGCTATTGGCTCCATGGATGCTATAATAGACAGTGGGAAAAAAGTCCCCAACGATTACTCAGTATGTGGTTGTGACAACATTAATATCGCAAATTACAAAGGAATAAATCTTACTACAGTTGATGGATTCACCACAAAAACCGGACAGGATGCAATAGATATTCTAATCAAAGAACTTGAAGAGAATAGTATGTCAGATCGCTCCGGAACTGTTCCACGTGGTGTTACCAGAATTGAGTATTATCCGCGGTTGATTATTCGAAACAGTACAGGACCAAGAAAAGCATAGGCATAAAGGACAGTCTGGAGAAGGAAGAATCGTTCAGACTGTCCTTTGTGTAATTTGCCCAAAAAATGGCGTTAATAATAATGCAATACGCCGAAATTGAGGACGCTAAAAGCAGGCCGTAAAACGCGTTTACTAAAATATTTACTTACTGCGTCTGTATCAAATCAAAGGATTGCGATAACCAGCAATGAGCAATATTAAGGAGATAATAGTATTCAACTTGAAACGCCTTGAAAAGTCCAATATTTGATTTGTTTTTGTGCTATTAGACATGATTAACCCATGATTTGTTATTGATGTCCTCATAATAATTAATTGTAAAGATTTTACTAAACCATTATCCTATAAAGGGCAATTAATACCGTAAACATTACATTAGACTTTTCGAGAATAACATTTTAAAATGATAACAACAAGACATTCACCGGCAATGTGAATGCTTACAAAAAATAAATAGGAGGAAAATCTAATGAAAAAATGTCTAGCACTTGCCCTGGCGATCGTATTGGCGATGAGCTTGTGGATTGTACCATCAGCTTCAGCTGCAAACGATCAAATTGTTATCAGCATCTCCCATTCTTATACTGAGCTCGATCAAGTCAGTGTCGAACTTAACACAGCTGCTCAGAATATTTATGACCGTACCAATGGAGCGGTAAAAGTGAATCTTTACCCCAATAACACATTTGGTAATCTGGTCGATGGTGTTGAAGCAGTTGCAGCGAACTCTCCCCTTATGCTCATGGCTGCTTTCAGTCAGTGGGAGGATCTTTGCTATGATGCGAGTGCCCTTCAGTGTGGCTTCGTGTTCGAGACCGGTGAGGAGTTCCTGAAGGTTATGGACACTGATTTGTTCGCAAAAATCGTTGAAGAGATGGATGCAGTGAACATTCATCCGCTGAATTGCAGTTTTGTGGGTGGAATGCGTCATGTTATCGGCAAGAAACCATATACTACTCCTGCCGATATGAAGGGCCTGAAACTCCGCGTTCCCAACTCCACCACGTACCTGGAATGCTTTGAAGCCATGGGTGCAAGCCCCATGGGCATGGCCGCATCCGAACAGCTGAGTGCATTGTCTGCCGGAACCATTGATGCTCTTGATCAGTCCATCAGCCTGATGTACAGCACAAAGAGTTATGAACTCGTTAACCAGGTAACCCTAATTGCTCAGCAGCCCTTGGCGGACTGCCTGTTCTGCAGCACCACATGGTGGAATACCATTCCGGAAGAGTATCGTGAGATTATTGAAGAAGAACTCCACAATGCCGGCCTTCGTTATAATGATTATTCTGTAGAGAATGAAAGCAAAATGCGCGAAGAAATGGAAGCTGCTGGTGTCGAATTCCATGAAGCCGACCGTCAGGCGTTTATCGATATGGGATGTGGCGACCTCGTTCTGAAGTATGGTATCGGACAGGAATTGCTCGACACGCTTGCAGAAATCCGTGCTGCAGATAAAGCAGCATAAAACTGTTCTTAAACTATAAGAAATCCCAGCAAATGCGATAGTCTGAAGAGAGACACTCTTTCTTCAGACTATCCTATTTGATACAATATACTCCTAGAGAGGTTGTTTCGCTTATGAAGAAAATCATTAATTTCTTTAGGGAAGGGAAATTTGAGGAAATACTTGGATGTATTGCTATTGTCGTTGTCATAATTCCTGTAATAATCAACATTATTAATCGATCAATTTTTAATTTCTATTCAATTGATCTTGAAGTGACAGCGCTTTTCGCATATGTCTGGCTAGGCTATGCTTTTTTTGGATACATGTATAAAAAAGATGCCCATGTTGATATGAAGTTTGTTGTCAACAAGCTTTCTCCCAAAGTCCGAGTATTTTTTGATTATTTAAGAGATTTGCTGATATTTGTCTTTTCTGTTTATATGGTGTATTGGGGAATAAAACTGTTTAAATCCAATATCCATCGCTATGCAACTGGAACAAAAATCCCTCTTGCCATTGGCTATGCAAGCATAGTCTTCGGGTACACAAGTGGTGCAATCCGGAGTTTCTTCACGATGATTGGACGCATCCGGGGAAACAGTAATGAGGAGGTTGTTAGCCAATGAATGGATTTGAAACATGGCTTCCTTTGATTATAGTATTTGTGCTCTTGGCGATTAGGATTCCTGTATCAATGGCATTTTTAAGTGGTGCAGTGATTTATTTTACTTGTATAGCTACTGAGATGCCGTTGAATATGATCCTTTCAAAGATGGTTTCTGCCGGGATGAATATGAATTTAATGGCAATTCCGTTCTTTATTACTGCGGGCTTGCTCATGAACTACACAGGGATAACAACGAGGGTTATGAAATTCGCGGACCTGTGTGTTGGACATCTTTGGGGTGGTTTAGCCCAAGTGAATGTTTTATTATCAACACTTATGGGCGGTCTCTGTGGTTCTTCAAATGCCGATGCAGCTATGCAGTGTAAAATGCTTGTTCCTGAAATGGAAAAGAGGGGATTCAATCGAGCTTTTTCTGCAGCTGTAACTGCTTCATCAGCACTGATTTCACCTATGATTCCTCCCGGAGTCATGCTTATTCTTTATGCTTCCATTACTGAGAATTCCGTCCTTGATATGTTCATGGCGGGGTATCTGCCTGGAATATTAATGTGCATTACACTGATGATCGCTGTACGGTATGTTTCACATCGTGATGGATACAAACCTTCTCGAGAAAAACGGGCTTCGTTTAAAGAACTGGTAATCGGTTTTGTGGAATGCTTTTGGGCGATTCTGATGATTGTGGTTCTGATTGTCGGCCTACGAACTGGTATAGTGACAGCAACTGAAGGCGGAGCCGTCCTTTGCATATTGTGCATTTTTGTTGGCATGGTCGTATATAAGGAACTACACTGGAAAGACCTTGTGGTAGTCGCCAGGGAATCGTTCGCAGCGGTAACCAATGTTTTCGGGATTATAATCTCGGCAACAGTTTTTGGCTTGTATCTCACTTATGCACAAATACCACAGCAGATAACAAAAATAATTCTTGATATGAATACAAGTAGTGTAGTATTCCTGCTCTTAGTGAATATCATGCTCCTGATAATGGGAATGCTTATCGACAGCTCAGCAGTTCTAATGATAGCCGTTCCGCTTCTCTATCCAGTGGCCATGAAATTGGGGATTAATCCGATTCACTTCGGAATCATGTGTGTTCTTAATCTGTCGATAGGTGCAATAACTCCACCTTTTGGGGCAACCATGTATCAATGCTGCAATCTGTGTAATATTGAACTTCCTGATTTCTTAAAACAAGGAAAAGAATTGCTAATCGCTTTACTAGTTGCTCTTCTCATTGTGACCTATATTCCTGCGGTTTCAACATTCCTACCAATGCTGGTTAAATGAACATGAAAAGAGATGACAGTTTGAAAAAATCATATTTCCCTCAAAACGGTATTTGGCTGCGGGGCAATACCCATAGCCATACAACAGTTTCAGATGGACAATACACCCCAATGGAATTAGCAGAACTCTATAGAGCTAAGGGCTATGATTTTCTATCTATGACAGATCACAATATTTTTGTAACGCATCATGAGTTACCGGAAGAAAGTCTTGTACAGATTACCGGCATCGAACATGATATAGAGTATAGTGTTGATAAGTGCACTCACATCGTAGGACTGGGGTTATGTGGTCAGACTAAAACCAGCTATCCATGCCGCCGTTATTCAAAAGAGGAGTTATCTGATCAGCAATTAATTGACATGATGAGCAATGATGGTCAGTTTGTATCGATTGCCCACCCTGTGTGGTCTCGTATGCAACCAGAAGAACTGCTCATGTTGAATAACTACCAGGCGATTGAAGTGTATAATAATGGTACAGAACACTTATGCCATAACGGCGGAGCAGAAATCGTTTGGGATTATCTACTCCAACATGGGAAGAGAGTTTTTGCTACCGCAGTAGATGATATTCACGTTACTTGTGATTTATTTGGGGGCTGGATTTGGGTAAAAGCGAAGGATCGTACCTATAAGTCAATTCTTGAGGCTATGTTTAAAGGATGGTTTTACGCTTCATCGGGCCCCGTAATAGAAGATTATGGAATTAATCAATCAGAAATATATGTGAAATGTTCTTCCTGTCGAGAGATACATTTTGTCACATATCCCGTACGTGGTAAATCGTTTTTCGCTGAAGACTGCGGATCACTGACCGAGGCAAAATACTCAAGATGCGGCAGGGAAGAGTACGTACGTGTAGTCTGCACGGATCATAACGGTCATTCCGCATGGAGTCAACCCATTTTCTTTGACGAACGTTAAGAGAGTAAGAGGTTCATGCACTCCAATACAAATCATCATGAGATGTTTCTTTGTTCCTCTTTTTTTCAGAGAGCTGCAGCTATAATCGTTTCGCTGCAGCTCTTTTCTGCCGATATCCGGAAGAATCCAGTAGGTCTTCTAGCGAGGGTTATCAACACTTGCAATTGATAATAGCAGGCTGGCAGGTCCTTTTCTTATATGAGTAAGCGGGAAAACCTCGGATTTTAATCCGGGGATGAAAGCGAACACCTTGTTCTCCCGTTCCTCTATTTTTGTTAAATAGTTTGATCATATGCATAAAATATGGTATAATTGTATCATAAAAGTGCTGATTTAGAGGATTTCTGTAATGATTAATGCAATTCGTCGGACATATAAATACCAGTTGTATCATTCCAGAAAAACTGAATATCTGGACGCCGAAATTGAGCTTGCCCGTCAGATTTGGAATCACTGCCTTGCCCTGCAGAAGAGATATTACCGTATCTACGGCAAATATGTTTCTGCCAATCGGCTGAAGGTTTTTGTCACCAGACTCCGCCGCAGAAAGTATTCTGAGTGGCAGAATCTCGGCTCCCAGGCTGTGCAGGATGTCGTGGAGAGGCTCGACAGAAGCTACCAGGCCTTCTTTGACTGGTGCAAATCGAAGACCGGACCAAGAAAGCATCCTCCGAAATTCAAGAAGTACTGGAAGTATAATTCCTTTACTCTGAAACAGGCCGGCTGGTCGATCGACGGGAATACCATCCGGATCATGGGAAAGAAGTTCAGGTTCTGGCTTCACCGCCCTTACAATGGAACGGTAAAGACCGTTACCGTGAAAAGAACGCCACACGGAGATTACTATATTGTTCTTTCTGTAGTTGAGGATGTCTTTTTTCCCGATGTACACGCAGGTAATGCTGTTGGCATCGATTTTGGACTGAAGACATTTCTCACACTGAGCGATGGAACTAAGATAGACTCTCCTCTGTGGCTGTTGCACGGGCTGGAGAATGTGCGCAGGGCGAATCGTCAGCTGTCCAGAAAAGGAAAAGGATCCAGCAACCGGAAACGGGCACGTCTCAATTACGCGAAAGTGCATGAGGACATATCTAACCAACGGAGGGACTGGTTCTACAAGCTGGCACGTTCTCTTACAGCCGCATACTCTGTCATTTGCTTGGAAGATTTGAACCTGGATGCAATGAAAAGGCTGTGGGGACGTAAGGTTTCCGATTTAGGCTTTGCTGAGTTTGTACATATTCTGGAATATGAAGCCCTTTTGAACGGCTGTGAGATCATCAAGATTGACAGCTGGTTTCCCTCCTCCAAAGCCTGCCACTGCTGCGGGACAATCAATGATAATCTTTCTCTTAAGG
>CAZMXF010000087.1:0-4235 GCA_964570015.1 uncultured Oscillospiraceae bacterium
AAGACCAGTCTGTTGAACTTGCTGCTTCCGGGGGTCGACCGTGAAGTCGCCGGTATCAGTGAAAAGCATGGCCGTGGCCGACATACTACCCGGCTTACCGAACTTTTTCCTTTGCCGGATTCCGGATACATTGCGGATACGCCGGGATTTGCCGCACTGGAATTCGGAAGAATCACAGATATGGAAGTTTCCGAGCTTGCCCTGTGTTTTCCGGAGTTTCCGGTAGATCGATGCAGATTTCCGGACTGTATCCATCGAGCGGAGCCGGACTGTGCAGTCCGCAGTGCGGTCGATGAAGGTATGGTCCCGTCTTCAAGATACCAATCCTACCTGCGCATGATGCAGGAACGCCCGAGCACAATAAAAAAATGAACATCTGAAAGGAGATTCATACTATGTCAGGACATTCAAAATGGCACAATATTCAGAAAACGAAAGGTGCTGCAGACGCGAAGCGTGCGCAGGCGTTTACAAAAATCGCCCGTGAAATGATCGTTGCAGTGAAAGAAGGCGGAAGTGGTGACCCTCGCTCCAATTCACGTCTGGCCGCTGTTATTGCCAAGGCCAAAGCCGCTAATATGCCCAACGATAATATCAAGCGTACCATCGACAAAGCACTTGGTTCCGGCAACAACGAGAACTACGAAAAGATTGTCTATGAGGGATACGGCCCTTCCGGTGTTGCAGTGATTGTTGAGACCATGACCGACAACCGGAATCGTACTGCAGGTGAAATGCGGCATTATTTCGACAAATACGGCGGAAACATGGGTCCTGCCAATTGTGTGTCCTGGTCATTTGACAAAAAAGGTGTCATTGTCATTGATAACGAGGACGAGGAACTGGATGAAGATACTGTAATGATGGATGCGCTGGAAGCAGGAGCCTCAGATTTCGAAACTGACGGTGATGTCATGACGGTTTACACAGGTGTCGACGATGTTGCTTCCGTAGCGGATGCCCTGACCGAAGCCGGATACCATCTCTTGTCTGCCCAGGTGGAAATGCTCCCCCAGAACGGCACTGTGAAGCTCACCAATGAGGACGACATCAAGAACATGCAGAAGATGCTCGACATGTTCGAAGACAACGATGATGTCCAAAACGTCTGGCATAACTGGGAAGACGCAGAATAAGCCGATTTCTTTAATATTTAGAAGTTTTCGGAACTATTTCGACAACTTTGAAGATGCCCTAAAACCGAGAAAAACCATTGTTACTGTATAAAACTGTACAAAAATTGTACAAAAACTGTACAAAAAAATCCAGGGTAATAGTTCCTGAAAATAAAGGGACATTCGTATTTTTTGCGCTTTCGGAGACAGATGAGTTAATTACTAATAGCAATCCTGATTTGAAAGAATCAGGATTGTTTTAATCGGGGAAATTTGACAAAAATACAAAACGAATACCATTAATTTCGGCTAACGACATATCTAAATATTTATTTGCATTGTCCTTTAACTCTTAAAATACAGAAACTCTAAAGTCATTCTAAGGATTCTGTGCTATGCTGTTTTCAGATTTTAAAGAAAGAGGTTTTTATATGAAGAAGATCATTTCGGCAGTTCTGGCCCTGTCTTTACTTTGCACAGGTATAACAGCATTTGCAGATGGCCCTCGCGGAGGACAGCGCGGCGGAGGAGGTGTGGATAAATCGGGCGATACTGAGCTTCAGACTATGATTGCAGATGTCGCCCCGAAATTTCAGCTGATGACTTACGAAGAAGACGGTGTGTCCCTACAATACCAGCTGTTCGTTCCTGAGAATTACGATCCTGAACAATCCTACCCTCTGATCCAGTTTATCCCTGATTCCAGCGTGGTCGGAAAAGGAACAGATGCAGTCCTCACCCAAGGCTGGGGCGGACTGATCTGGGCAACAGAAAGCGAACAGGAAAAACATCCTGCTTTCGTAGTAGTTCCTGTTTTCACAGAAACCATCGTTGATGATAACTTCAACCACTCCAGCCAGATAGATCTCGCAATGAGAATGCTCGAAGCTCTCACCGAAGAGTATTCCATTGATTTAGCCCGAATCTACATAACCGGACAATCCATGGGCGGGATGACTTCATTCTATCTGAGTACTGCCTACCCGGATTTCTTCACGGCTTATCTGTTCGTTGGCAGTCAATGGGATAACAGCGTGCTGAGTGGCCTTGAAGAGAAGCCCTTCTTCTATATTGTCTCTGCCGGGGACCCAAAAGCTTCTGCTGGACAGAACGGATTGCTGGAAGTATTTGATACTGATGGGGCGTCTTACACTCATGGCGAGTGGGGAGCACAGGATGCTGACCAGGATGAAAAAGTCGCGATAAAGCTTTCGGAAGGAAACAACGCTAATTTTGTTACTTTTACAGAAGGCACAACATTGGCAGAAGGACAGAACGCGATGATGGGTGCAGGAGAGCACATGACTTCCTTTGATTATGCCTATAAGATAGAAGCGGTAAGGGACTGGCTTTTCGCACAGACTAAATAAAACCGTCAGAAGATATAAATGCTTTAGGATATGAGATACACTCCGTATCTGCTGCAGTGAATTCAAAATTACTGGCCGGAAGGATTTCATTGTTGGTCCTTCCGGCTTTTTATTTACACAGCTCTTTCCCTTTTTAGACCATGATGAGCGATATATATTGCAGAATTTACAAAACTTTTTTTGATCTTAAGGTACCAAGGGATATTTTTAGGACACATAAAGATTTATTATGTAAACAACAAAGGCAATAGTCCTGTAATCCAAAAAGGAGGGGAATTGTATCATGAATGTTGTAATAGCTGTTGTAATTCTGCTTCTTGTTTTAGGAGCGGGAAAAACGAAGAAGCGCAAACGGGCATCTGATGATCTGGAATGGATCGACAGATTGGAAGAATTGGATGCGATCTTTGATGATGACTGAGGAGGGGAAAAGAATGGGAATTAAAGCACAGGCTGAAAGAATCGGATTCAGAATAGTCGGGGAGCTCACCAGGTGTATGGACCGGGAACCGACGCACTTGTATCAGTGCTATTTGGACGAAGCACAGAATGAGTTTATTCTTAGAAGGGGCATTCTTACCATCGTTACTGCAGATGGAAATGTGTTCTGAATTGTAAATGAAGACATCCTATCTGCCCTGATAGCATACAAAAAGATCCTCGCAACCAAATCTGCGAGGATCTTTTGCATATTATGACAGCTCCCGAAGTATTTTTTCTACTGCTTTAGCAGTGGGCGGGCAGCCCTCTGCACAAAATTCTGCTCCAAGGCAACAGTTACCGATTCCAATTCCAGAGATTTCTTAGCCCGGAATCCTTGACCTATAGAAATTGGATGATGAAGAGGCATACCGGATTCTTTTGCAATATCCCGATTTACAAGCTGATTGTATCATGCAAAATATCTCATGTAAACAATTCCTCTCGCTTGTAAATTCCAAAAGACTGAAACATATTCTTGTATGGTAGATTCAGGTCATATTGATGAGACTCGTGCTTCTAAATGGTTAAGTTGATCTATAGTCTATTATTTACTACTGGTACTCAGGATGCATGTCCTGGGTACCGGTTTTTTGCTGTGATGACTGTGACAGAGCGCCTGCCAGTTGCTTTGGTCCCAAAAACAGAGAATGGAGTATATTTGTATGTTTTGTGTTGTACGGGAAATACAATCATGATATACTGAAAACACATAGTTCGAAAAGAAAAAGGAGAAGGAGGTAACGTATGAAAAGATTATTTGCGGTACTGATTGTAATCATTTTTGCTTTTTTGCTTTCCGGATGCTGCCTGAAACATGACATGCAACCTGCTACATGCACAGAACCGTCAACATGTTCTAAATGTGGAAGAACAGAAGGTGAGCCTCTTGGTCATACCGAGGTCGTTGATGAAGCCGTAGAGCCAACGTGTACCGAGACAGGCTTGAAAGAAGGAAAGCACTGCTCGGTATGCGATGAGGTACTGGTTGCCCAGGAAGTAGTAGAAGCTCTTGGTCATACCGAGGTCGTCGATGAAGCCGTGGCACCCACCTGCACGGAGACAGGCTTGACGGAAGGGAAACACTGCTCAGTATGCAATGAGGTACTGACTCCCCAGGAAATCGTTGAGGCGCTTGGTCATACCGAGGCTGTAGATAAAGCCGTAGAACCAACGTGTACCGAGACAGGCTTGACAGAAGGAAAGCACTGCTCGGTATGCGGTGAAGTGCTGGTTGCCCAGGAAGTAGTAGATGCACTTGGTCATACCG
>CAZMXF010000087.1:4335-8930 GCA_964570015.1 uncultured Oscillospiraceae bacterium
AGGTCGTCGATGAAGCCGTGGCACCTACCTGCACGGAGACAGGCTTGACGGAAGGAAAGCACTGCTCCGTATGCGGTGAGGTGCTGGTTGCCCAGGAAGTAGTAGATGCACTTGGTCATACCGAGGTCGTCGATGAAGCCGTGGCACCTACCTGCACGGAGACAGGCTTGACGGAAGGGAAGCACTGCTCCGTATGCGGTGAGGTGCTGGTTCCCCAGGAAGCCGTTGAAGCGCTTGGCCATACCGAGGTCATAGATATAGCTGTGGCACCTACCTGCACCGAGACAGGCCTGATGGAAGGGAAGCACTGCTCGGTATGCGGTAAAGTGTTGATCCAGCAGCAGGAAATCGATGCACTCGGTCATGATTGGAAAGCTGCGACATTCATGGACCCCAGAACATGCAAACGTTGTGGTGCGACAGAAGGAGAAGCACTGGGAGCAATGTTCTTCCTCAGCCCGTTTATGAGTATCAGGGAAGCTACACAGGAAGAGCCAGGTACCAGAGTTATTTCGCAGATAGAAAAAACCGCTCATGATTATGTTTTAACTGGAAGTACATACGGCTTTGGAACTGTGGATGAATGGGTAGAGAATACTACTGCTGCATTCTCTCTGGATACTACAGATGAAAAGATGACCAAGTGTGGCATTAGTCTGGCATCCAACGGGTCGATACCGCTGAAACTCGTGGTTCAAGCCAATGAAGAAGGACTCTACATCGGATTCCCGGAGGAATCAGAAAGAATCTATTACATCAGCTACGAGACAATCCTGGATTGGATTGAGGAAAATGCCGGAGTCGACGGTATCTCCTTAAAGAGCAGTCCTACAGAGATGATGGCAGAAGTTGCGGATGAGGAAGAGCTTAAGACCCTGGGAAAGAAGTACATTGGAATTATTGCCAGTGTTGCAAATGTACATAACACAACGGAACGCCTGAGATCCTTTGAGCTTGAAGGACTGGATGAAAAGCAATTGTGTCTGGTTGTTTCCTGTAAGCCGGAACTTAACGATTGGCGTACAATGCTGCGGACACTATTCACAACAGCGAAGAAAGATGACGACCTGATTGAGGTCCTGAAGCAGCTTCTTCGGATTGGAGCGCAGAATCCAAGTACCCAACAGATGATGGCCGAGAACGGAATCTATGATGTTGAGGAACTGATTGAGTACATCCCTGAATTAATTGATACCGGTATTCAGAACGTAGATAATATCGCAAACACTTTGAATGGGGCATCTCTCACAATGGCAACGGACACATCCAGAGTGTATGCGGTACAGGTTCACAAAGACGCTGCTGGAATAGGTTATGAATCTTTTGGCGCCGCTGATGATCAACGCAAGGATGCCATTGTCCTCTATAACGGAGAAACGGCCGATATAGTTGTTCTGAATACGCTTCAAACAACCAGCGAACGGATCAGCGGAAGGCTCAACGTACATTACCGAACTGACGCTACAATCAGTTATGTTGTGACCAACCTGACCGGAGAAAGAAACTATGATATCCGTGTTTCCTTGTCAGGAATTGTGGTTACAGCCGAGCTGAAAAGTGCAGCTGAAGATCGTCATTTCCAACTGGTTTATGATGGTGCCGAGAATGGAGCCAAGATTAACATCCAGAAACAGGAAAATACGGTCTCTCTTGAACTTCCTGATGCTGAGGCAACCGAAATAAAGACTCTGGATGAGCTCGTAAATGCAGTGGTCGAGATGTCTGGACCGATCTCCCAGTCAGACTTTGCAAGGAAGGTTTCAGCAATGCTTGCTCCTGCCCAACCGGAAGAAACGGAACCAGTTCCAAGCCCGGAATCGGCTGAATTGACATACTATAGTATTGTGTCTGAGCAGATATACTTACCTAATGGAGAGATGAAGGCTGGAACACCGATCAGTATCAGTGAAGCAGCTGTGGTCGTTTCTGACCCAAGTCTGGTGAATGGAACAGAAATCTTTTACCAGTATCGTGGCGGGTATGGCTATGGCATTGTCCAAAATGAGACGATTATCTGGGAAGAATTACCTGCTGAATACGCGGACTATGACAACATTATGACCTCCATTTATTATAATGAAGATTATCTGGATCTTGATTTCATCTATTCTGAAGGTGAGGAATGGATTCTGATTGAGCAGTTGTTCAAGTGATTGCAAAAAGAATCTAGTAGGTCTGTGATACCACCGAGATCATTTAAGTGTGAGGGAAGATCTAGTGTCTACATTACGGGAAAATAACTGAATCCATTATCGAGGACATCGATTACGTGCTGAAATTAGCCGGGCCTCTTGCTTCTGGAGACCCAATTCCGGATACTTCTATTTATCATTTGGATGATTTCCCTGAGGCGGGGTGGAAAGCGCAGGAAGCATATGATATGGCCGTGAGCAACGATGAGATTAAAGACACTGTACAGACTTTGATCGAAGCCTCAGATCGGCTTTCGGCTGTATATACGATGCTTTGCGACCTAATTCCTGCACGAGACGCACGTAATTACGACTTCTATACAATGGCGGCAATCCTTCCATACCTCACGTTTACCCTTGACGCTTTTGGCGAAATCAAGGATGAGCTCCATGCGGATATGGAAAATGCGGATGCAAAACCTTCTAGTCTTCATGACAACGCAATATATAAACGTTTTTTTCCTTTGTGGCAGAGAGTCTGGCTGGCCGTGTAAAGCGGAATGTGACAGTAGCTGGATTCAGGGTTTATGCCATGCAGCAGCTTAGAAAATTCAGTCAGTGTGAAGCTGCCGAGCCCTTCGACTTCTCTTTTACTGACGATATTTCTACTATCTCGTGTCATTTTGACGGAGATGTGCTGGAACTAATAAGTGGAGGCAATGAGGCCGAGAATAGCGGAACAGCCTGGAACCTCACGATCGGCAGAAACGGCGATGTATATGGAAATATAGACACTGATGACTTGGAGAACATAGAAGGAATGAGTCTGTCCATAGATGAGCCGGATGAGTACTGCTATTTTGAGAAGGAAGAAGAGAACTAGTTAATTCAGTCCACATAGGAAACACAGAATATATAAGAACGCACTCGTAGCCGCTTTGATTACGAGTGCGTTCTTCTTGAATATTAGGAACCAAGCAGGTCCAGTCCAGAGAGTATTTTTTCGGCTACATAATCACCCAGTTCGTCAGTCGTGCATATTATACTGTCCGGAGGAGAGGCTTCTCTCGTAAACAATCTATTTCTAATAGTATGATGTATGGCGGTATCTACGGCATCGGCAAGATCATTTCGACCGCAGCTGTATCGGAGAAAAAGTGAAGTAGCATCCAGAATGCCGTAGGGGCTGGCGATACCTTTTCCAGACCATTGGATACCATTTGGATGATGAAGCTGATTTGGCGTGTAGACACCACGGCCATCCATGGCCAGTTCCGCGGATCCGAAGAGCCATGGAGTACCGGAAATCTGCGAAATCTCGTCTGCCAGGATATCCCCGAAAACATTGCTGGCAAGGACAACATCGAAATCTGAAGGGTGGACTAGAAGCTCCATGGCAGCATTGTCTACATAGTGATGGGTCAGCTGAACATCAGGGTATCCAGCTCCAACGTCATTCACTGTTTTTCTCCATAATTTGCCGGAATACAGAACATTGGCCTTGTCTACGCTTGTTAATTTCTTTTTTCTACTTTGTGCAGCACGAAATGCGAACTCTGCGCTATGCCGGATCATGTCCTCAGTATAGTGTTCCAGATCACTCGCTTCCTCACCATAAATACCGTGCCAGCGGTGACGTTCACCAGCAATCATTCCACCCATGAGGTCCCGGACAATCAGAATGTCCATCCCCTGAGCGGTGATGCTCTCTTTCAGGGGAGAAAGACTTGCTGTCTCCGGGAGAATGCGCACAGGTCGAGTGTTGGTGCATACCTGGAATGCTTTACGCATACTTGTAAGGGCATAGACAGGGGAGAGCTTAGGATCTTCACTGACCTTCTGAGCATCTCCGATGTTTCCAAACAGGATCCCCCTGCAGCCAAGAGACGCCTCAATATCTTCATCCCGCATTGCAGTACCGTATGCATCTATTGCCGGACCGCAGCTCAAAATATCTATGACCTCAAAAGCAGCTCCAAATCTCTGTTCGAGAGCTTTCAATACCTTTTTAGCCTGTAATACCAGCTCTTCGCCGATTCCGTCACCGGCAGATAATGCGATTTTATATGTTTCCAACTGCTGATTCTCCTTACTATCAATTGGGCAGGGGGCGATTACAGCTTGATATCAATACCTTCCAAAATTGCTTTTATGTCTTCATTGTAGGTGAGGTTGTAGAAAATCGAGAAAAGGTATCTTGCAATATCCTTTCTCCCGTTCCGCAGGAAGTAATGCCCGCAGGAATATGCCACACTGAGGACCAGTTCACTGGCTCCCACAGGCAGGTTATATTGAGTGCTGAACTGCTGAAATGCCTGGAAGGACATCTCTGGAAACGGTTTGCCCGATGCGTCCTCTATATAGGCCAGCTCACCGCGGGCGATTTCGCTGTCCGGGTCATACTGCAAGCTCATGTAGATGATGGATGCTGCAACATCCCAGTTTTCTTTTTCAGCATAGTAG
>CAZMXF010000088.1:0-8930 GCA_964570015.1 uncultured Oscillospiraceae bacterium
TGCGGAGCCCGGACTTTCCTCATGCACCTGCTTTCGCACAGTGCCCGCGGTCGTTCGGTCAGCTCATGATCTTACTAGTATTTGCACGGTTTATGTCATATAATCCTTCTATTTATATCTGAAGTGAGACAGGTACAGTGCATCATTTATTAATCGGAAAAGAATTATAGTATAAACGTCCGACTTTGTCAAACGCTACCTATTTCTACGATCTTTCTCACGACGATTGCATTAGAGCATTCGGCGCAGACAGTCAGACGGTTACTCCCATTCCTTCCAGGTTTCCGGGCTATAGCCGACTGTAGCCTTTTTCCCGTTTCGAACAACCGGTGTCCTGATCAGTTCCGGAATCTCATAAAGTTTCTCCATCTTCGCTTCATTCGAAGACAGATACTGAAACAGCGGATAATCCTGATCTTCAGGATTGACGATCGCATCCATCCCAAGTGCTGAGCAGACACTCTTAAGCTCTCCCCTGCTCATTCCATATTTGATAATATCGATATATTGGTATTTAATCCGGCGTTCCTTGAAATAACGTTCTGCTTTCTTCGTATCAAAGCATTTTGACTTGCCGAAAATCTGTATATTCAAACTACACACCCCCGCATAACCCTGAAAGGCCCTATTTTCCTACACTTTTCACGATGACTGTTTTGCATAGCTTAGTACAATCTGTCATAAGTTGACTGAAATTTGTGGAGAAATTGTGGTAGTCGCCTGGTCTACTACCACAAAAATCGCGCCGACTACCAATTGATTTTCGACATTTCACTACCACATACCAAAAAACTACCACATTTTATACAACTGAAAGCCGCGAAAAGCCAAGTAAATCAGGCTTTTTGGGCCTCCATCTCATTGGTGTCATCCTGCGTTTTCTCATCGCTGCTTTTGGCTTTTTTTCCGTCCCGTCGCTTGCTGAAGTACTGCTCAAGATAGATGACCTCCGCCTTTTTCATCTGCTCCGTAGACTCAACATAGACGTCCATGGTCGTTTCGTAATCCGCGTGTCCAAGGATTCCCTGGATCGCTTTTGGATCCATGCGAGACTCGCAGCAGCGTGTGGCAAAGGTGTGACGCAGCCAGTGACAGGTGAGATCCGGGAGCGTGACAGGAGGATCGCCGTTTCCATTCGATTCCTCGTCCCACTTGGCCATAACCTCGGTGTTACATGCCTTGACGATGTTGCTAAGAGCATCGTTGATACCCCAGACGTGTTTCGGACCGCCGTTTCTCGTGAGGAAAATGAAGTTCGTGTATCCGTCGATCGTCTCCGTGCACTTCTCCCCCATCAACTTCTGGATCTTCTGCTCGCGGAGAAGCGCTGCTCTGACGTTCGGCAGCATGGGAATCGTCCGGACGCTTGCTGCCGACTTCGGCGTTGTGATAACGGAGCGGTTGTTTTTTAACTGCTCGTCGCCGACATAAATCAGGTTCAGAGTCACAGTAATCATGTTCTTCTCGAAATCGACATCGTCCCACCGCAGAGCGCTCACCTCTCCGGCCCTCAATCCCGTCCAGAGCATGACCGTGAACAAGGGCTGCCAGCGGTTGTACCTCTGGGAGTTCTCTATGAAATCTTCAAAGAGATCCTGCTCTTCGATCGTCATGGCTTTTCTGGTCACCGGCTCGTCCTTGGTTGCGGATGTAAATTCCTTCAGAGCCTTTTTGGCGGGGTTCTTTCGGATGAGATCATCGTCGACTGCGAACTCGAGGACTTGATGAAGGACCCTGTGGATCGTTCCGATAGTTCCGACCGTGAACTTCCGGACCTCGTAGAGATCATTGTAAAACGCCCGTATATCAGAGATTTTCACGGAATCTACACTGCGACCGCCAAGGGTAGGCTGAATGTACTTGTGGTAATCGTGAATGTACTTGTTCTTCGTGACCTCCTTCAATCCGCGCTTGACCTGAATCCACTTGGTGAAGATATCGTCCAGCGTCAGCTTGTAGCCTTCCGTGGAAATGCCTTCCAGTATGTCCAGATAGATCTGGTCTTCCAGTTCTCTGAGATCCGCCAGATTCTTCCTGTATCTGGAGTGGCGTTGGCCGTTCTTGTCAGTCCATCTGTACTCATAGCCGCCATCAGCTCTGGCGTATTCTCCCTGTCGAAGCACGCGATTTTTGCTGTCCTTGCGATTTATCTTTTTTGCCATAATTACTCTCCTTTACATAAAGTCTTTGTTTCTGACTCTGAAAACCTGCGATTTTGGATCGCATTTTGTGTAAAAAGAGAGCTCGATTGGTATATTATACCACTCAAGCTTCCCTTTTTGCAACAAAGTATATGTAGCTTTCAGTGAACCTACACGGAGAACTGTCGATCGAGATAGTCTTTGAACTTCTCGCGCTTGATCAACCTTTTGGTTCCGCAGTACAGAACAAATGGGCATCTGTCACCGTTTGTCAGTTCACGAAGCTTTTTTTCGCCGATATTGAAGTAGGCTGCAGCTTCATGAACCGTGAGAAATGCTTTTTTAGAGATTGGAACCTCGTTTCTGGGTCTTGCTGTGTTTTCGTTGTTCTGTAAAATATCCATGAGAAAAACCTCCTAAATGAATTATATTTTTATTCGATTAATTGCATTATCATAGGGGCCGATGATCAGGTTGACCGGTTCAGGCACATTTCGTTCCATATTCTAATTGCCTCTGCCTCGTTGTTGAAGATTCCGTGCCCCAAGAACCAGCTGCATTGTTCTGTAGGATCCGTACAGCACACCTGTGATTCTTTTCCGCGAAAACCTGCTCGGAAAAGGCGGGCTGGACGCCCACATGCAGGACATGGCATTATGTCTGTAACGGGGGACTTTCCTACCTTATAATATTTCTTGAATTCATGTTTTTCCGGCGGCAGCTTATTCTTCGGCTGCATATATATCTTTCTGGGTTTCCATTCTGTTCTCAGATACCCGTCCTGAGGGTAGAAGCAGTAATAGAAAGGCTTGTAATAACGCAGATAAGCGTCAATATAGATGGCTCCGACCACGAAGGGAAGCCGCCGGTCGTCGGAATAGTTCGCTATCAGGTCGGCTTTGGTCTGGGCAAGATCCTGCTCGATACATAGAGCAAGATGCGTAGCTCCGAGCTCAAAAGTGTCGATAAACTCTTCCTGCGCAATCTGCCTGGGGGTTGATGTGAGCAGCCTGTCGCGAAGCGATTCGGGAATATAGGCTGATTCACTGACCAGCAGTGACTTCAACGTTGCAGAAGAAATGTTCGGATCACGTCCTACTATTTTTCTGCCTTTCGTTGATATCACTGCATTACTGGGCAGCGGCCAGAGAATAACCCCACTGACTTCATCATGAACTGACGTCTCTGCAAGAGAGCGGGAACCTCTGAACGTCAGCGCAAAATCGGATCCGGACAATGAATCAAGCTTCTCCTGTTCCCTTTCTATTTCAGCCAATTTGATTTCACCTTCCTCAATACCGCAAATAAAAATAGATACCTGATTAAGAATAATGCCAAAATAACGGGAAATAAATACTCGCATCAATTTATGCCAGGCGATACAATTATAAATCTGTTTTGTATTTTTGTCAATATTGATTCCGGTAATCAGGTAATGCCCTCCCAATTGTTATAAGGAAGGGCGTTACTCGACAGAAATTGTCAGAACGGGAGTTCATCGTCATCGTCCATCTCTGCAAACGCAGTTACACCCGGCACCATAGCAGGGCTTCCCGGGTAACTGCCGGGCACCGGCTGGCTGAATGCATTCGGAGGAACAGTTCCAGTTCGCTGCTGCTGAGCATTCTGCTGAGATCCGGAGGCACCGTTTGTCCGGTCCTTGATATAAAAAGGCTTGCTCTCGGGCAGATTGCACTGCTTGACATCAGATGCCTTGTGCTTGCTGCTGTAGTGGATCACCTGATATCCGTCACAGGATGCCTGGACATTGATTCCGCTGCTTCCGTCCCGGCGGTTAAACGATTCCATTTTGAAATCCTTCAGCAGTAAAGCGATTACTTTTGTACTGTTGGGTGTTCTCTCGAGGAATCTTTTGGCATTGTACCCGCCGAGGATGGTGCTGACGCTTACCACATGATCGGGACGGACCATCTGCTGCCCGAACATCTGGCTCACGAACTGGTCTCCCAGTACCAGGTCCATATTTACTCCGACACAGAGATTCCCGTTCTTGGACATGAACTTCTCGAAGAACAGCTTTTCCATATTGATGGAAAGAAATACCGTCATCTGAAGATCTTCCAGTTTCCCCGAAGACGGAGGAGAACAGAGAATCTGTGTATACCGGATCTGCTCCTGCTGACTATGGTCCTGGCCGGCAGCATAGCTGCCGCTCTGACCCTGAGGCTGCGCATTGTTCTGCTGAGGCGCATAAGCCTGAGGCGGCTGAGCAAATCCGTTCTGTGCCTGCCCGTTAAATACGGGACCGGGTAAAGGCGCCCCGTTCATCGGTGCGTTTTGGACAAAGCCTGTCCCCTGCTGAGGCTGACCGTAGATCATTCCGTTGTACTGGTTTCCGTTCATAGTGAATTCTCCTTTTAAAAATTGTGATAATCAGAGAGCAACAGGCTCTCCGGTAAGCTTGACCGGGATATGATCCGCAATATTGGCCTTTCTGCGATACTGGTAGGCAATGTTGCTGCGGGCCTTTGCTGCACTGCTGGCTAATGTCTGCGCCTGATAGTTGTGTGCCACAACGCGGTCAAAGATCAGAACCGCGCCTTCGTACCGGTATAACCGTCTTTCATCTTTGACATGATCCATCCTTATGCTCCTTTCCGTTTAATAAAAGCGGCAGACTTCAATCTAAATGAAGTCTGCCGTCAGCTTATATGATAGTACGGATGCAGAAAGAGGCTTACCGTTCCTTTTCTGCAGCTAATTCCTATCAATTAATTCTATTATATGTTCGGTTTTGATTAATGTCAATTTCCGGGACCCTGTGCCAAAAAAGATCTCAGTCGTGCTGATAAAGCCTGTTCCCAAGTGCCCAGACGGAATCCGTCATACCGGGCTGCTGTCCTTCCAGCGTCTCCCGGATCAGCTCCATCTTGGCGTCCAGATCATCAATCATGGAAAGAAGAACAGCCTCCGCTGTCTGCGGAGCCACGGCGGCTCCGTACTCCGGTTTCCCATGATGCGAGAGAAGCATATGCTGCAGCAGCATTGATTTCTCCTCACTGATGCCGAGCTCCGAGCTGACTTTTGCGACTTCCAGCGCTCCCATATACAGGTGGCCGAGCAGATGCCCGGAGACAGTATAATCTGTCACCAGCCCAAAGGATGACAGCTCGTATTCTTTGGATTTCGCGAGATCGTGGCAGAAGGTTCCGGCCAGCAGAAGGTCGCGGTTGACGAAGGGATAGAATCTGGACATGTAATCCGCGTGGCACATCATGAAATAGGTATGCATCAGAAGGCCGTAGCGGAAGGAATGGTGGACGGATTTGGCCGCGGGAATGCAGCAGATGAACTCCTGGTTCCTTGCCAGCATCTCCACGCAGAGCTTTTTGTACTCCGGATCCTGAATCGTATCCAGCAGGCTTACCAGCTGGCTGTAGGTCTCTTTCGGGTCAATCGGAGCGGTCGGAATCAAGGCGTTCATGTCGAGCGGATCGTCTTCTTTCGCCGCCCGGATCTGAATGACGTTGAACTGCTTCTTCCCGTTGTATTCCGATATTGTTCCCCGGACTTTGACCGGTTTCCCTGCGCAGGTGTCATGCAGGTCTCCCTCGTAGTCCCAGTAAATCCCTTCGATCTCACCGCTGGTGTCGGCGAGTCTGAAGGTGAGGTAGTTTTTTCCGTTCTGCGTGGTCCTGGGCGTGGGGCTCTTCAACAGATAAAATCCCTCTACAGCGTCTTCCACGACCATTTCCCGCACTTTCCTGGTTACGTATTTCTGCATTGCTCTATCTCCTTGTTCATTGTGTTTTTCATTCAGTGGTAGAGCGGAAGCGCTGCCACGGCCTCCGCATCGTTGTCAAACATAATCCAGTCAGCTCCGCGCTGTTCGGCAAATTGGATACAGAATTCCAGATCCGCCGGGAGATCCTCCTCCAGGCCCGTGATCGCAATAAAGTAACCAACTCTGCCTAGCCAGCGGGAAGCCTTCTCATATGACGCTACTGTTTCAATCGAATTCTCGCTCAGCGCATCAAGCGTCCGGCTGGACAGATGCGCTGTCGAGAGTTCGAGCATCATGTGGCTCATCATAGCTCCTCCATATATATCTTTTTTCAGTTCGATCCGGAGACTGACGTACACAGTCTGCTCGCAAGCAGTGTGTAGCGAGTCTCCTGAGTATTGTTAGCAATCGCCATCTGCAGGGCGTCCATCTCCCCTACCAGGCACACGTTTTCCCTGGCGCGTGTAATACCGGTGTAGACGAGATTCCTCTTCAGCATGCTGGGATGGGCCTTGGATATGACCTCAATCACAGTCTGATACTCACTTCCCTGACTTTTATGGACTGTCGTGCAGAAAGCAAGCGTGACATGGCGCAGGTCATCCTGGGAGTACTCAATCCAGGTGCCGTCCCCGTTCCATTCTATATTGGCAAAATAATTATAGGTTTCCGGATCATCCGGGTCGGGACGCCTGGTTATCTCGCGGATATACCCTACGTCACCGTTTTTTGGGCCTTCTTCGGTGTTTTTCAGTTCCATCACCTTGTCGCCTTCACGGAATCCGGTTTTGCCGACTTTGATTTCCATTTTCCCGTCAGCGGGCGGATTGATCCTTCGCTGGAGCTCAGCGTTGAAACGGTCCACACTGACAAAGGTGTTGTTCCTCTGCGGGTTGAGCAGGATCACGTTGTCACTGCCGTATGCCTTTACGCACCTGGTGTACATGATGCAGGCAGCTTCAAAAACCTCCTCCTCACTGCAGCACTGGATGAATTTAAAGGTCTTTCCGAACTCCAGATTGATGTTTCCGCTGTTGATTTTATGAGCATTTGCAACAATGGGGCTCTCCCCAGCCTGACGGAAAATGACAGTCAGCTTAGTCGTCGGGACGACACCGGAATGAATCATGTCAGCCAGTACGTTCCCGCAGCCGACGCTTGGAAGCTGGTCGATATCTCCGACAAGCACCACACGGGCTCCGGTACTGATCCGCTCAAACAGAATACTTGCGATCGCCTGATCCATCATGGATACCTCATCGATGATGACAAGGTTTCCATCCAGGCTGACCGGCGGCTGACCGTCATAGTCATACTCCTCGCCCTTCCAGCCGACCGCGCTGTGTATGGTCTGGGCTGGATATCCGGTTGCCTCCGACATCCGCCGGGCGGCTTTGCCGGTGGGAGCGAGAAGAACCGGCCGGGACGACGCTCCGAAAACCTCCTGATGAACGGCAAGAATACCTTTGATTACGGTGGTTTTACCGACGCCCGGCCCGCCCGTTATGATGGTGACCGGGTGTCTGAATACGTTCCGTATTGCATCCTTCTGACATTCCGCAAACGCAAAGTTTTCGGCTTCATAATCCGCGATCAGAGCTTCAATCTGCGTAATCGGCTTCGGGCCGCTGTTCATCAGACGAAGAATACTGCGGCTGACCGACTCCTCCTGTTCATAGCGCCTGGGCATATAAATACAGTTGTTTGCTCCGCGCAGCTTCCGGTCATGAAAGGCTTTACGGATGGCATCCGCACACTGGGCTCTGCTGCAGGAAGTGAACTTTATGAGCCCTGCCAGCAGCTCATCTTTCGGAAGGCAGACATGCCCGGCCGCCCCGGCATCATCCAGAACCTTGTAAATTGCCGCGATCAGGCGGTTCTCACTGCCCATCGGATACCCTAAGGATACGGCTATGGCATCTGCCCTGTCAAAACTGTACCCGTACACTGTGCCGCACGGGGCGTAGGGATTTTCAAGGAGCTTTGCCTCTGCTTCAGAACCGTAACGGTCTATAAGAGCATGAAGTGTTTCGCCGCTGAGACTGATGCCGGCCCTTGAAGTCAGCTTGATCAGCCTTCGAAGCATGCCGTTCTCCTTCATTGCCTGTAGGAAACGCTTCAGGATCCTGTCGCTGATCATGGGAACCTCCAGCAGTCGCTCGGGATTGTTCTCCACGATCTCCCAGGTCCGATTTCCGAAGTGCCCCCAGACAGCCTGGGCCTTGATTTTCCCGATCCCGCAGTGCAGTGCGGTGAAGAATGCCACGACCTCTGTCCTGCCGGACGGTTTCGCCTGTTCATAATAGGCCACTTTGAATTGCCTGTGACCGTTCTTTTTATTCAGCTCCCAGTCTCCGGTCAGTTTTACCGGAACATTTCTGCTGTCCGGCAGTATGCTCCCGACAGCTGTAAACTCCTTTTTCGTGTCATAATTCTTGAATCGGAACACGCAGAAGCTTCTGTTTTCCGACTCATATGTTTTATACGTAAACGAGGCCAGTATTTCCTCATGCTGATATGGGGCAATCGAATCCATCAGGAACTCACCCCGATCCCGGGATGAGTTCCTGACGAGGTTCCTGTACGTGCCATAATAGCACACCTCCTCAAACTGTGCTATACTTTTACGGAAAAGCGCGTGTATGCGCTCTCCTTTTTTGTCGCGGTCCAGGCTTCAGGATAGAACTCCTTCAGCTTCCTGGTATCTATTGTTGTTTTGCTGATCGCCGTGTTCTTTACCGTAACCTTCGTCTCGCCTGCAGCGGATCGGAAGATACCGCACTGTGCGCCCTGGAGTGCTTCCAGAACCTCAAGCCTGGCTACATCCCTGAACCGCTCCAGATGATCCAGTTCGGCCTTTTTGACCGTATAATCCTTCTCAGCGGCCAGAAGCGTATCCAGCTTCGGCTCCCACTGCTCATAGGAGAGCTCCTGTGCGGGAATGGTCGGGTCGCTTAAGGGTGACGGCTCAAAACGCAGCATAACAGCCTTGTCTATCTTCGGATCTTTGGATGGCTTCGGCTTAACGCCGTTTACAATATGGG
>CAZMXF010000089.1:0-1327 GCA_964570015.1 uncultured Oscillospiraceae bacterium
TTCTATGAAGAACCCTCTTTTTCTTTGGTGTATGAGACGCGAGAAAAGTCAGCAGAATTCTTAAAAACCGTTGATTTGAGCAAAAAAAACGAGAACATAGATTTTTGGTTTATTGCAAACGCATATGAAGAGATACAGAAATGGTTTGAGGAAAATCTGCGCCTCAGGGTCCAGAAAATATATGAATTTCTTGAAGAAGATGTAAATGTCATCTGGTATGAAGTTGGAGAGGAAGTTGATGCTATTTCTCTCTTCACTCGATTGAATATTGGGAAAATAGCATTGACAAGTGCCGAACTCGTCAAAGCAATTTTCCTCAGTCGCGATAACTGCGAAAATGTCAGTAGAGAGAGACAGGAAGAAATTTCTCTACAATGGGATAATATGGAGAGAAAACTTCATGACGATTCTTTCTGGTATTTTTTGACGAACAAGTCAAGTACAAGATATCAGACTCGAATTGATCTGGTCTTAGATCTAATTGCCGACAAACAAGATAACAGGGAAAAGTATTTCACGTTCTTCAAGTTTGACAAAATGCTGAAAGAAAGAAGAAGCAGCGGGGAGCAGCAAGAAGATGCAATAAAGGAAATATGGCGTGAGATCCAACAAACGTTTCTTGTTCTTAAAGATTGGTTTGAAGATCATGAATACTATCACAAGATTGGATATTTGATTGCGTCTGGCTACAAGACACTGTATGATATCTACCGCTTGTCACTGGATAAAACGAAGGATGAATTTAAATCATGCCTTGGTCAGGCTATCCGGGACAGTATTGCAATAAAAAACAATTATGCAGATCTGAGTTATGAGAAGGCATTGGATTACAAAAGAATAAGTACACTTCTTTTGCTCTTCAATGTTGAATCTGTGAGACAGAACGGAGAACAGTCGCAATGGTTTCCCTTCGATAAATTCAAGTTTAATAAAGACAATAAGGTCGCATGGAGCTTAGAACATATCCATGCCCAGCAGTCTGAGGGCATGCGGACTCAGGAAATGTGGAAAGAATGGCTTAGACTGCACATTCCGTCTGTGAAAACTGTAGATGAGAAACAGACAGGACTTATTCAAAGCATGGAAGCAGCGATTCAAAAGGAAAAGCTGGATAGAAATGAATTTGAAGCTATCCAGGAGAAAGTCATAACGATCCTTTCTGTTATAGGGAACACAGAGTATTTACACTCAATAGCGAATTTGGCACTTTTAAATTCACGCGACAATGCAGCCTTGAACAATTCAACTTTTGATGTCAAACGGAATGTTATCATCGATATGGACAAGAGCGGACAGTATATCCCATTCTGTACAAAAATGGTATTTC
>CAZMXF010000089.1:1337-8866 GCA_964570015.1 uncultured Oscillospiraceae bacterium
GGACATCAATTCTAAAGTATTATACTCCCTCTGACCAAAATCAACTCCATTTCTGGGGACAAGCCGACCGCGAGGCATATATAAAGGCAATTAATAAAGTGTTGTATGAGGACAATAAATATCTGGAAGAGCCGATTTCTCTTGGAAAGGGGGACGAGCTTCAGTGAGTACCAAACTCCATTCGTTTATCGATATTTTTAGTTCTGAATATCTGGCTGGCAGTGAGAAGATCAAAATTGAAAAAATTGTAATTCCGATAATACAGAGAGATTATGCACAAGGGCGTATTGACCCGGATGTGAATCGCGTTCGCGCCAGATTCTTAGATTCACTTTATGACGCAATAACCGGACAGCCGATCACACTCGATTTTGTTTATGGTGATATTAATGAAAAAGGTGAGCTGAAACCTCTTGATGGTCAGCAGAGGCTTACGACTTTGTTTTTACTGCATTGGTATGCTGCAAAAAAGGAAAAGATTCCAAAAGAGGAAACGGAGTTTCTGAAAGACTTTAGTTATGATACTAGGTACAGTTCACGATATTTCTGCCAGGATTTGGTGGATTTCTGTCCATCATTTGAGAAACCGCTGTCCCAAGAAATAGTGAATCAGGCATGGTTTCCTCTCGACTGGAAGAAAGATCCGACTATCAGCTCAATGCTTGTCATGATTGATGCAATTGATGATAAGTTCCATTGCGTATCCGATATATGGTCCCGGCTGAAGAATCATGCTATTACCTTCTATTTCCTCCCTGTTAAGGACATGGATCTCACCGATGAACTTTACATCAAGATGAACTCACGTGGGAAGCCGTTGTCTCTATTTGAACACTTTAAAGCAGAACTGGAGCGAGAAATCAAAGCAATCGATGAGCAGCTTTCCGAGAGAATTATTAGCAAAATAGATAGGGAATGGACGGATCTTCTATGGTACTACCGCGATACGGGAAATGGCCTTGATGAGGATAATACAACGGATGATGAATTCCTAAGATATTTTAAATTCATTTGCGATGTGATTTGCTATAGGAAAGGGGAATCACCCCAGGGAAAGAGTGAAGATGAGTTTGATCTTCTGCAACTATATTTCTCATCGAAAAATGCAGATGCAGAAGAAAACATAAATACACTCGAAAGTTTTTTTGATTGCTGGCTTAGTATTCCCGGGTATACATCTCCTGCGGAATTTCTTTACTCTTTCATGTCTTCCGGACACGAAGCGGGGAAGATACCTGTAGCAAAAGATAAGATAGATATCTTTGAAGACTGCTTGCACTCCTATTCTGACAGAAGCGGTAAGCTGAGACTCTTTCCTCTAAATAGATTTGCACTTCTGTATGCCATTATATGCTATCTGTTAAATCGCGATTCAATCAGCGAAGACGCTTTTAAAAGAAGAATTCGTATAGTCAATAACCTGATTCAGAATTCTGAAGATGAAGTAACCGATAGAATTAATCGAAACAGAATCCCACCAGTTTTAGCTCAAATTGACGCTATTATTAAAACAGGTCAGATCGATGACAGTGTTGGAGCAAGTTTCAGCCCTGGCCAAATGCAGGAAGAAAAAGAAAAAATAATATTTCTGGAAAACAATTCGGACAAAACCGAGAGCTTATTCAGACTAGAAGATCATCCAATGCTGAAGGGACAAGTCAGCATCGTTGGCTTAGATAATCTGGCGCTGGTAGATCGGTTTGAGTCTCTCTTCACATGCCAATGGGATTTGATCGACTGCGCTCTTATGGCCATCGGAGATTATGGGCAGCAAGAGAACGATTGGCGTTATCAATATGGCTCTAGAGAAAGACAAATAGCATGGAACGAGCTCTTTCATATGAGCGGCAGAAAAGGATTTGATAATACAAAGCAGATACTGGTAAAGCTGCTCAACAAAGAGAATCATTTTTCGGATGATCTTCTAAAGAAAATTGCGGATGACTTCCTTTCAAGCTGTGAGGCAGAGGGAAAGTATCCATGGCGCTATTATTATATTAAATATAAGGCATTTCGTCCGGGCAGCTATGGGAAATACAGTAATAGATATAAACAACAGAAACCGTATATGTTTTCCGTTATGCAGACGCGATCACAGTGGTCTCAGAATACATATATGCCATATCTGAAAGAAGTTGACGATGCTCATCTCGACAGAGACTCAATGGGACAACGATTGGTGTATGGGGATAAGCATCTAATCTGTGAAAATGCAGCTTATCAGGTACGCTGGAATAAAACCGAGGAGCTTGTAGAAACAATTATAATTCCTCAAAGTGATGATGGAATAGATACGATTGATAGAATCAAACATCTAAAGCAGGTAGCCGATCGTATGCAATCTGAAATGTGAACAGTGAAAAAAGAGAAAATGCTATGTACGATAATCTGACAGCATTTATTCCGAAGTTACGTACTAGTTCGTTCGGATCGTGGACGGAAGATCATGCCGTTACCTATGACGATGTGGTATATGACTTGGAACAGGAATTACACAGTTTTCTCACTGAGCATCCAGAATTAAAACCATTCGACTATCGAGAAGTATTATCAACGGCAAAGATTAAAACAGATAAGCATTCTATACGATCCTTGGATGTATCCTCTTTGGATGGAAATGTTATTCTTGGGCTGATTATTCACACGTTTCATAGAGAAAGAATGTTTGCCGGAACTCTACTGGAATGCTTCCAAGAAGGTTATATGGAAAAATGGCTCATGCGTCTTCAGAAGATTGATAAACAACAGGGGGAATAACAATGCAGCCTGGCTCCTGTACTATCAAATGAAAAGTCTGTTGCTAGCGGCAAAGAGAATAGTAGTTTAATAAAAGTCGGACTTGAAATCTGGTAAAGGATATCAAGTCCGGCTTCCTTGTTTTCAAGTTGTTTGTTTGCTACCATCATAGTGCAAGAGATAAGAGAAAAACACAGTTTTTTGAAAGAAGCGATGAGTAATGGGACCAACAAGAGAAAAGGTTCCGAGTGTGGAAATATGCGATGCCTTTTCAAGGAATATTGTCAAGCGTGATTTGACCACAATAGAATAGAAGTGCTGTATACTGCGAACTGTGAGAGGAGGGAGCTGTGATGAACAAGACCGAAAAAGCAATACTGTTTGCAACAGAGGCACACGCTGGCTCATTGAGAAAAGGAAAGACAAGGCCGTACATTCTGCATCCGCTGGAAGCAATGATGATTGTTGCTGATCTGACGGATGATGATGAACTTCTTGCGGCTGCAGTACTACATGACACAGTGGAGGATACGTGTACAACTGTTACTGAGATCGAGAGGGATTTCGGACCTCGTGTGGCGGCTCTGGTTGCGTCTGAAAGTGAGAACAAGCGTGAGGACAGACCAGCGGAAGAAACATGGAAAACACGGAAGCAGGAAACGCTTGATCACATGAAGGGGGCAAGTTACGACGTGAAACTGATCTGTCTCGGGGATAAGCTGTCCAATATGCGGGAAATCTATAGGGATTATATGAAGCTTGGCAATGAGCTATGGCAGCGGTTTAATCAGAAGGACAAAGACATGCACTGCTGGTACTACAGCGAGATCTATAGTATCCTCCTGACAGAGTTAGGAGATGTTCCAGCAATCCGGGAGTATGCCGAACTGCTGGATAAAGTGTTTGGCTGGAAAGGAGAAGCATGATGGAAGAAAACCTCTATATGGAACAGTTCACGCTGAATTCACTTCCAATGAATGACAGACAGACGGAGGCAATTCTAACAATTACAAAGCTGCTCAAGATTGATCCGAACCATGGCTTGATTCTGCTGATGCCGAACAATGACGATCCGCAGGAGATCCGTATCCGCTGGATTGATGATGGATATTTCGTGGGAATGTGTTATCCGATGGAAGAGTTCGGCTGGTCGCATCCGCTGTTCCTTGGGGCTGAAGGACTGCGTTATGAGGATGTCGAAATGCTTGTGACTGAGATTTGCGTGAATCAGACTGGGACAGAGAACATTGAAATTGTAATGAATGATTTCCGGGATATGACCGCGCAGGTGTATGAGGAGAAACCTGATTCTGAAACAGAATCACAGGAAGATTTAAGACACAAGCATGTTCAGGAGATACTGCATAACATGTCGGATGAAGAATTCTTTGAACTTGATCCAGATGACTATACAGACTATGATTATGATGAGATAAAACGCTGGTATACTGAAAACCCGGACAGACCAGTGGTTAACGATTTCACCTTTGTTCCACAGCCAGGCCAATGGGACTCATGGGTGGAATATTTGCATGAGGCTGCCTGCAGGGATAACCCAATCGCGCTGGCACTGTTTGCTTATTTTTCTGAGAACGGAATATCCTGTAAAAAAGATTTGGAGACAGCATACAAATGCTATGCCAGAGGAGCTGAACTTGGTGAGATCCATTGCTTAAGAGCTTTGGAAAGAATCAGAAATAGTTGAAGAATGACCTTCTTGTGGATGAGAATGAGCCAGCTTTTCAAAGAAGAAATGAAAGTGAAGATGACAAAGAACAGACGTAAGGATAAAAGAATCGGATATGGATGCGAAAGAGAGACAATAGGATCAGTTAACTCGTAACTTGTAATCAAATAAAGAGCCATAAAGAGTGCGCGAGGGACAAGCCCGTTGACCGTACGGCAACCTGCTTGAAGGTAAGGTGCCAAAGCTTGATCGATGGTGATTCCCAGCCTCTTTATGGACAGTTCATAAGGAGGCTGTTTTATGGGAAAAGGCTTTGACACATTTATGGAGAATCCATACTGGAGGAAGATTTATGAGGATGCCCCAAGCGAAAAGCTCAGGGAGTATTATAGGATCCGATACGAGGCATCTGCTTTTATTGGCGAATCTGTGAATGTGGACGAGCAACTGAAACGAATTCTGCTGAAGAAAGAGGAAATACAGTATATCCAGAAATACGCCGGGAGCGGGCAGGCACGACACTTCTATCAGGGATTTATTGACAGGCTCTCTGGGGAGTATGAAGGCTACTGCTTTCCAGCTGCGGCATTCCTGGTTGAAGAATGGAACCCGTGGTATCGACCGGAGGCAGAATAATGAAATACTATGTTAAAGTGTTTAAGGATGAGGATAACACTAAACTGCTGATGACGGTCGAGAAGCAGGAGATTTCTGTGCCGGAAATGTATTACAGATTTAAAAATATCTGGGAGGCTCTGTACGTCATAGATATAGAAGAAAAGAATGTCAAGCGTATTACCGATTACTATGAAATAAAATCTCTGATCCACACAGGCATCCGTGTAATATGGGCAGATGACTTCGCTAGAGAATTAGAAACGAATGTAAAACATGAGCGGGTTTGGGAGAAATTGTTCAGGAAAGACGGCTCTGTCGCATATGAGGGGTTTACAGAGAACGGCCGACCTCACGGTGCAGGGGCAGCTTATTATCAGAACGGAGCAATATATCAAACAGGTATATTTGGAGAAAAAGGGCTGCTTATGGGTCAGGAATATTACGATAACGGGCAGCTGCGGTTTGACGGGGTGTATGAGTACCATTGTCAATATGGACCCAATTACCCCTTGTTTGGGCGTTGTTATTATCGGAATGGGAGACTGATGTATTCAGGGAAGTTGAAAGTGGGGTTTGCGGGCAATCTCTGTTATCCACACATTGAAATACCGAAAGAATACGGACCAGTAGTACTCATAGAAAGACCAAAGTTTATAGATGAAAGTACAAAAGCCGAATAGAAATTATGAAGTCAAATGCCGCTTGACCTCAAAAGAGACAATATATGCTATTATGACAATGCTGAACGAAGCGGAGAAAAGAAAGGAAGGTGCTATTAATGATCGGTGCAATTATTGGAGATGTGGTTGGAAGCCGTTTTGAGTTTAACAATCGTCTGAGCAAGGAGTTTGATTTCTTCCATCGGAACTGTGAGTTTACGGATGATACAGTCATGACATGCGCAGTAGCGCAGGGCCTGATGGACAGCAAAGCGGATTTTTCCGATCTGCCGGAGAAGACCGTGGAGGCGATGCAGCGGATCGGACGCCGGTTTCCTGACTGCGGGTATGGAGCAAGGTTTATTCACTGGATGTTTTCGGACAATCCACAGCCCTATAACAGCTGTGGTAACGGATCGGCTATGCGGATCAGCCCTGTAGGCTTTGCCGCAAAAGACGTAGATGAGGCAAAAAAACTCTCCGCCGCTGTGACCTGCATTTCCCATAATCATCCGGAGGGCGTGAAGGGGGCTGAAGCGACAGCAGTTGCCATTGTGATGGCACGGCAAGGCAAGACAAAAGCTGAGATCAGATCGGCAATGGAAGAATACTATGATCTGGATATGACGGTTGACCGCTATCGGGAAGAATGGCAGGGGCATGGCAAGGAGATCTGCCAGGTATCGCTGCCACAGGCACTGGTCTGCTTTTTCGAAGGCGAGAGCTATGAGGATGTAATCCGAAACTGCATCTCAATCGGCGGGGACAGCGATACGATTGCTGCTATTGCTGGAGGAATCGCTGAGGCTTACTACGGGGTGCCGGATGACATGGAAATCAAGGTGGAACGTTATGTGGATCTGAGTCTGATGCAGATTTATTACGATTTCCAGAAATGGCTGACGAGGAGGAGCGGAGATGAATGATTTCCCCGAGAAAGTCCAGAAAGTGCTGGATCTTTGGAAAACAAAGAAAGAGAACTACAGGGACGCATGGAACAACAATGGTGGCTGGCCTGCAAAAAATGTAAGTATTGAGTTTGCTTTTGAAGGAAAGGACTATGTTGTTACTCCGGACACGATTGGACTTGAGAAATATGAACCCTGGGATGAAGGATTCATGGAATTCATCAATACGGAGATAGGAATGGATTTAAAAGATATCGGAGCAACAGATGTAGCTTACTTCGGAATGCTTGATTAATCAGACCGTGAAATAAAAGGAGGACGCAAATGTCAGTTCAGACAAAAAGGATCCGCCTTCTCGCTGTCGGTATTGCCTTCTTCGTTGTCCTGTCTCTCTGCCTGCAGGTACCGGTGTTCGAAAACTATTATCTTTGCCTGGGGTACCTGGTGATGGCAGTGTACTGTTACTCGTTTGGTACATTCAGCGGAACGATCGTCGGCTTCCTGGGAGTTATTCTATACTGCCTGGTTATCAGTGGCATGAGGGGGATGCCGGGCTGGTCACTGGGCAACATCATCATTGGCGTGACCCTAGGACTGACGTTCAAAGCAACAAGACGAATGAAGTCTCATGTCCTGCGCCTGATAATTGAATGTGTTGTCATTGTTGCAGCAACTGCACTTGGAATCCTAGTCGTAAAGTCAGAGACAGAGAGTCTGCTATACACCCAGCCTTTTCTTGTTCGGGTCGCAAAAAATACAACTGCTTATATAGCGGACTGCGCCATGCTGATTATCAGTCTGCCGATCTGCAGGATCCTGGATCCTTATGCAAGACGGATCTTGCCAGACTTGTGTGTTTGAAATCAATTATAGGAATCTCAGTGAAATCAAAGGAGGGACTGCTAAATGGTCGTTGGTATG
>CAZMXF010000090.1:0-8755 GCA_964570015.1 uncultured Oscillospiraceae bacterium
CATAGTAAGCGGTCATGGTCCGGCCTGTCGGAGTATGCTGGGCTGTATCTGTACCCGTGCTTACCGTCACGGTGCCTGTTCCGGTGTTTGTACCGGCGCCTGTGCCTGCGCCGGCTGCACCCTGAACAGTGATGATCGCAGAATCCGTATTGACAGTACCGTTGTTGTTCCGATACGCACAGTACAGCTTCCAGCCATTCATCTCTGCCGGGATATTCTTCAGCTGAAGCGTGCCCACATCGCCGCCGATAATCTGAAGAGAAGTGAATTCTTTTGCGGCATCTTCATAGGTGAGATCACGGTTCCCGTCCGGGCTCACAAAGTGCCAGACAGCCCAGACAGCTCCTTCGTGCTTGGCAACGAACCAGGCGCTTCCGCCCGGCTCTACCGTCTCGTTAGTGGGACTTTTGGTCACCTTGGGGACTGCGGCGGCGGTGTTGGCGGCTGTTCCGGTCACTGCGATCAGGGCCTGATCGGTGTTTACGGAGCCCGCGTCATTGCTGAAGCGGCAGTAAACCTTCCATCCGTTGAGTGTCTCGGGAACAATATCGAGGGTCAGATCTTTTGTATAGCCGTTAATGACCTTCATCGTGGGGAATTCTTTCTGTGCGGCAACGTAGTCGAGATCCCGGTTTCCATCCGGACTCACAAAATGCCACTCTGCCCACTTGGCGTTTTCGTATTTTGCGATGAACTGGCACTTGCCGTTCACCGGAACAGTCTCACCGGTTGGGCTTTTGGTGATTTGCGGAAGATTGGACGGTACAGGAGTGGGCGTCGGTACCGGTGTCGCCACAGGGGTCGGTGCGGGAGTGGGTGTCGGAAGGGGTGTCGGCGTCGCCGCTGGAGTTGGGACAGGAGTGGGAGCGGGAGTTGGAGTAGGAGTCGACGTCGGCGACGGGGTCGTCACCGGAACGGGAGTGGACACGGCAGCAGTGACCAATGGCGTGGGCGTTGCGGCGGGTTTATTGAACGGTCTCAGACCGCAGGCGCTCAGTGCCACAAGCACATAAGTCAGGCAAAAAAGCAGAGTCAGGTTTCGTTTCATATCAGACACCTCGCAATACTTGATTTCCGAGGCTATCCTACATCTATTTGAGCATTTTGACAACTTAATAATTCATAATTTACAGCACAAGACTCCTGTATCGCATAAGAAATCGATACAGAAGCCTTATGACTGATACTATTGTTTCTTATCCTCGAGAAAGAAGTGTCCCATTACGGCATTCAGGGAGTGATATACATGAACTCCCTCCTGCAGCGTTCCCACGCGGCAACCGGATCATCGGCTGCCGTGATGGGACGGCCGACGACGATATAATCGCTGCCAAGCTCACGAGCCTGAGCGGGTGTCGTGACCCGCTTCTGATCGCCCTTTTCTCCGTCGGCAAAGCGTACGCCCGGCGTCACCGTGAGGAAGCGCTCACCGCAGGCGGCATGCACTTTTCCCGCTTCGAGCGGGGAGCAGACCACGCCGTCAAGCCCGGCAGCTGCGGCATTCTGTGCATACGCGATCACAACCTCATCCAGCGGCCGAGAAATCAGAAGCTCTTTCTCCATCCGCTCCTGATCCGTACTGGTCAGCTGCGTCACCGCAATCAGCAGCGGCCGGGAACCGTCCGGACGGGTCAGTCCCTCCAGCGCCGCTTCCATCATGGCCCGTGTCCCTGCGGCGTGCAGATTCACGATGTCTGCCCCAAGCCCGGAGAGTACGTGCATGGCTTTTTTCACGGTGTTCGGAATATCATGCAGCTTCAGGTCCAGAAAGACTCTGTGCCCGCGCGCCTTCAGCTGCCGGACGATGTCGGGACCGGCGGCATAATACAGCTCCATGCCGATTTTGACGAAGGGGCGGTCCTCCCCGAAACGGTTCAGAAAGGCAAGCGTCTCTTCGGCAGACGAAAAATCACACGCGATAATCACATCAGGCATCTCTGCTGTTTCCCGAGAAAGGCGGGGGGTTCCTGCTTTCATATCATTAAGTTCCATGTGCTCCTCCTGTGAGTTCCTTCAGTGTCCGGATTCCATAACGGTCCATGGCTTCTGGCAGTGCGGCGATGATTTTCGGACAGATCAGCGGATCCCGGAGATTTGCCGCTCCGATCTCCACCGCGGTCGCGCCGGCAAGCATCATTTCGATCACGTCCTCGGCACTGGAAATGCCGCCAAGGCCTATGAGAGGGATGCTTACGGCCTGATAGACCTGCCAGACTGCCCGCAGGGCGATCGGGAAAACAGCCGGTCCGGAAAGCCCTCCGGTGACGTTTGCGAGCACCGGGCGTCTGGTGCGCAGATCGATTCGCATCGCCGTCACGGTGTTGATGAGGCTGAGCCCGTCCGCTCCCGCGCCTTCGCAGGCCCGTGCGATCTCAGCGATATCCGTGACATTCGGTGTGAGCTTCATGATCACGGGCTTTCGCGTGACAGCGCGGACTGCGCTCGTGACGGCCGCGGCCTGCTTCGGATCGGTTCCGAAGCTCATCCCGCCGCCGTGTACATTCGGACAGCTGATATTGACTTCCAGCCATCCGACCTGTTCAATTTGATCCAGCCTTTCGCAGGACTCGACGTATTCCTCTACGGAGAAACCGCTGATGTTCGCCATGACCGGCTTGTGAAAGCGCTGCCGCAGCTGAGGCAATTCTTCGCGAATGACAGAAGCGATTCCCGGATTCTGCAGGCCGACGGAGTTGATCATACCGGACGGGGCCTCGGCGATCCGCGGCAGGGGATTGCCCTCACGCGGCTGAAGCGTGGTTCCCTTAAAAGAGATGCTCCCGAGGACATCCAGATCATAAAGCTCCGAGAACTCTTTCCCGTACCCGAAAGTACCGGAAGCGGGGATGATCGGATTGTCCAGCTCAATGCCGCAAAGCGTGACGCTCAGTCTTCCCATATCAGCAGCTCCTTCCGAAACACCGGACCGTCCTTGCAGACACGTTTCATTCCATCCCGGGTCTTCCGGGCGCAGCCCATACAGGCACCGAAACCGCAGCCCATCCGCACGTCAAACGCCACCTGACCGTCTGCCGGATCGCGCCTGCACAACTCTGTCATGACCGTCTCGGAGCCGCAGGCATAGAAGTAATCGTGGGGGATCGCAGCGAGTGCAAGGAAGAGATCTTCGGCGTAGTGCACCTCCAGCCCAGGAAAAAACTCTTCACCGAAGCGGCTGCCTTCTTCCCGGAATCCGAGCAGAACCCGGGGCTTGCCCCCAAGCAGAGCGAGTCTCCGGGCGAGACCGACCAGCGGGGAGAGCCCGCTGCCGCAACCGATCAGGAGCGGGGAGGGACGGCCCGGGAGAAGTTCAAATCCGCTGCCGAGACCCGTCAGGATATCCAGCTCCGCACCCGGCGCAAGGGCGTGCAGGTACTCTGTCCCGGCCCCGACGCGTTCCACCAGCACTGTCAGCCAGCCCTCGTCCCAGTCACAGACGGAAAACGGTCTCCGCAGGAACTTTCCGGGAAGTGAGATGGACACAAACTGCCCCGGTGTTGTGATCGCGGAGCTGTCTCCCTCAAAGCGGAGAAGACGCACTCTGTCGCTCAGGGGCCGGTTTTCTGAGAGAAGAAAGCGCCCGTCCCTGATTGCCGGCTCCATATTCTTCATTCTTCGTTCCTCATCATCTGCCGCTGTCGATGGTGCTCACCGTAATGGTCGTCTCCTCCAGCACATCCAGCAGGACGCGCACCGTGTCCAGCGATGTGAAGATGGTGACGTTATTCTCTGTGGCACAGCGCCGGATGATCACACCATCCTCCAGGTGTTTGCCGCTGTGGATGGCACGGGTGTTGATGATGTAGCTGACATACCCCGCGCGGATGGAATCGAGGATCTCTTCGCTTCCCTCACTGATCTTATGGCGAACACGGGTACGGATCCCGTTTTCTTTGAGAAAGTGGGCTGTTCCAGGAGTAGCCTCAATGTTGAAGCCCATGTCATAGAACCTCCGCACCAGCGGCAGCGCCTCTTCCCGATCCTCCCGCGCGACCGTGACAAAGACAGTACCGTAATTTTGCAGCTTCATGCCGGATGCCTGCAGCGCCTTGTACATGGCGCGGCTCAGCTTGTCGTCATAGCCGATGGCCTCGCCGGTGGACTTCATCTCCGGGGAGAGGTAGGCATCCAGGCCCTTGATCTTGTTCCAGGAGAATACCGGAACCTTCACATAATGCCGTTTCCGCTCTTCAGGGTAAAGGTCAAAAATCCCCTGTTCCTTCAGGCTCTTTCCGAGAATCACTTCGGTCGCGATATCCGCGAGCGAATACCCCGTGGACTTCGAGAGGAAGGGCACTGTCCGGGAGGACCTGGGGTTGACTTCGATGATATACACGTTCTCGTCGCGGTCTACGATAAACTGAATGTTGTATAGCCCGATGATCCCGATCCCGAGACCCAGCTTTTTGGCGTACTGGAGGATGATCCCCTTGACACGGTCGGAGATGGAAAACGCAGGATACACGCTGATCGAATCGCCGGAGTGCACCCCGGTACGCTCTACCAGCTCCATGATCCCCGGCACAAACACATCGCGCCCGTCACAGATCGCGTCGACCTCGACCTCCTTGCCCTGGATGTACTTATCCACCAGCACGGGCTTGTCGGCGTCGATTTCGACAGCGGTTTTCAGATAATGCCGGAGCATGTCCTCGCTCGCGACGATCTCCATGGCGCGCCCGCCCAGAACAAAGCTCGGACGCACCAGCACCGGGTAGCCGATCTCGGCCGCGGCCCGGACCCCGTCCTCGATGGTCGTCACCGCGCAGCCCCGGGGCTGGGGAATGTTGAGGTCCAGCAGGATCTTTTCGAAGCTGTCCCGGTTCTCCGCCCGCTCGATGGCGGCGCAGTCGGTCCCGATGATCCGCACACCGCGGTCCATCAGGGGCTGGGCGAGATTGATGGCGGTCTGGCCGCCCAGAGAGGCTATGACACCTTCCGGCTGCTCAAAATCGAGAATTGCCATCACGTCTTCCGGCGTCAGCGGCTCAAAATAGAGCTTGTCTCCGGTGGTATAGTCGGTGGAAACGGTCTCGGGGTTGTTGTTGATGATGATGGCCTCATAATCTGCCCGCTTGATGGTTTGCACCGCGTGCACGGTGGAATAGTCAAACTCTACCCCCTGCCCGATACGAATCGGCCCCGCACCCAGCACGACGATCTTCTTCTTACCGGTCAGCCGGCTGTCATTCTTCCCACTGTAGGAGGAGTAGAGGTAAGCGATATATTTCCCGGTGTGCAGTGTGTCCACCATCCGGAATACCGGCGTGATGCCGAGCTTCTTCCGGCGGGTATAGACCTCCGTTTCCTCCAGATGCCAGGTCTTTGCAATCCATCGGTCCGAAAAGCCCATCTTCTTGGCTTCCAACAGAACCCCTGCGTCGTTCACGTTTTCCCGAAGCTTCTGCTCCATTCCGACGATCTTCTGCAGCGACTCAAGGAACAACTCCGTAATCATCGTGACCTCATGGAGCCTGGAAACGGAAACGCCCCTGCGCAGCAGTTCCATGATCGCGAAGATGTTGTCATCACGGAACGTGCTGATATAGTCCAGCAGGTCCTCTTCACTCAGATGATCGAACTTTGCACTGTGCAGATGATAGACACCGGTTTCCAGCGAACGGACCGACTTGAGGAAGCATTCTTCAAGGTTGGAGCCGATTCCCATGACTTCGCCGGTGGCCTTCATCTGGGTCCCGAGGGTGTTCGGGGCATCCGGAAACTTGTCAAAGGGGAAGCGCGGGAACTTCGCCACGATATAATCGAGGGAAGGCTCCATCGCCGCGGTCCCGCCCGCTACGGGGATTTCTTCAAGCGCCATGCCCATGGCGATTTTGGCCGTCACACGCGCGATGGGATAGCCGCTGGCCTTGGAGGCCAGAGCAGAGGAGCGCGAGACTCTGGGATTGACTTCGATGAGATAATACTCCGAAGTTTCGGGATGCAGGGCAAACTGAACATTGCATCCGCCTTCGATTTTCAGTTCACGGATGATCTTAAGCGCGCTGTCATTGAGCATCTTCAGGTCGTGCTCATTCAGGCTCAGAATCGGTGCGACAACAATGGAGTCACCGGTATGAACTCCGACGGGATCCACGTTCTCCATGCCGCAGATTGTGATGGCATGATCGTTGGAGTCACGCATGACCTCAAACTCAATCTCTTTATACCCTTTTACGCTCTTTTCCACCAGAACCTGATGAACAGGAGAAAGGCGGAAAGCATTGGTTCCGATCTCGGTGAGTTCTTCTTCATTGTTGGCAAAGCCGCCGCCGGTTCCTCCGAGTGTAAAAGCCGGACGAAGCACCACAGGGTAACCGATGTGCTCTGCCGCTGCCCTGGCTTCCTCCAGATTGTAAGTGATTTCGGATGGGATGACCGGCTCACCGATGGACTGGCACATCTCTTTGAACAGCTCACGGTCTTCGGCGCGCTCAATGGAGGAAGAACTGGTGCCGAGCAGTTTTGTGCCGCATTCTCGCAGAATTCCCTTGCGCTCCAGCTGCATGGCCAGGTTCAGCCCGGTCTGGCCGCCGATGCCGGGAACAATTGCATCCGGCCGCTCGTAACGGAGAATCTTCGCTACATACTCCAGTGTCAGCGGCTCCATATAGACCTTGTCTGCGATGACGGTATCGGTCATGATGGTGGCCGGATTGGAGTTGACGAGAACAACCTCGTATCCTTCTTCCCGAAGGGCGAGACAGGCCTGCGTGCCGGCATAGTCGAATTCGGCTGCCTGACCGATCACGATCGGGCCGGAACCGATGATCAGAACTTTTTTCACATCCGTACGTTTTGCCATAATCAGTTATCCTCCAAAACAAATATTGCTCTGCCGCCGTGAACGGTCAGCAGGCATCTGCCGAGTACCGGCCAGCCCTCAAAGGGTGTCGAACGCCCTTTGGAGCGAAACTGTGTCGGGTCGATGGTGTAGTCATGGTCCAGATCCCATATTGCGAAGTCGCCGGAAAGGGGAATGCCAAAGCGGGAAGCAGGGGAGGTGCTCATCAGTTCAACGAGCTTTTCGAGAGAGACGATCCCTTCGGAGACAAGTCCGATGTAAAGCGCCGGGAAAGCGGTCTCCAGGCCGACGATACCGTTCAGGCTCTTGTCAAATCCGCGGGACTTCTCTTCTGACGAGTGCGGAGCATGATCGGTGGCGATCATGTCGATGGTTCCGTCTGTCAGAGCTTCCAGCAGCGCGCCCTGATCCTCTGCTCTGTGAATAGGCGGATTCATCTTGAATCTGCCGTCGTCATCAATCAGCGCCGTATTCAGAAGCAGATAGTGCGGCGCCGTCTCACAACTCACATCGATGCCGCTGCGCCTGGCATCCCGGATCAGTTCAACGGATTCTTTCGTGGAGATGTGGCAGACATGGAAGGCGCAGCCGGTCTCCTCTGCGAGACGCAGATTTCGTTCGATCTCACGCCATTCCCTCTCCCTGGGATCCTCATAGCGCATATCCTCACAGTGCCCGGCGATCAGTTTCCCAAGCGCTTTGCAGCGCTGCATGGCCTCCCGCATGAGCCCGTCGTCCGCAACGCCCACCCCGTCGTCCGAGAACGCAACGACATGCGGGGCCAGACCTTCCAGATCGGAAAGCTCCCGGCCTTTTTCACCGACCGTGATGGAACCGTAGGGGAGAACCGCAATGGGTACTTCGGCAATCCGATCCAACTGCGGCTGAAGATGGTCGATGCTGTCAGGGACCGGATTCAAATTCGGCATGGTGCAGACGGCAGTGTAACCGGCTGAGGCTGCCGCAGCGGCTCCGGTCGAAACGGTCTCCTTATAAGAAAAACCCGGCTCGCGAAAATGCACATGCACATCGCAAAAACCGGGAAACATCACATATTCATTTTTATTGAAACGGGAAAAAACATCTTCAGAGCCTTCGAGAGGAAACTGCTCTGCGAAAGCACCGATTTTTTTGACTTTGTCAAACTCGACCATTCCTTCTCCTCCATCAAGAATAAAAAAGAAAACCTCGCCGGAAGACGACAAGGCAGAAAACGGGCATACAAAACCCGCCGGTATCCATTTCATCTTGCCGATCTCACAGGGTCGTCTTAAAGTTTCTCAGATTATAATGTCAGGACGTAGTTTTGTCAACTGGCGATTTGTACAGAATCTACGCAGGAAAAAGCCGGTTTCACCGTTCGGACATCTGGAATGACAACCACACGTGGCCTGCAGGTGAGACCTGGAGCCAATTGGCCAATGCATCTCACAGAAACGAAAATAAAACTTTCGGATTTCTGTAAGTTTATGTTGTAATTTGTCGGGGTGATTTGCTATAATAAACAATGTGAATAACATGACAGATGTACACCTTGTGTAAAGTGTTTCAATAGACGGAAATGGTGTTGATCCGTTGAAAGAGAGGAATCGATGAGCGAACACGGGAGCCTTCAGTTTGTCTGGGACATCATGCTGCAGAGCGAGTGGTGGAAACAATACAGTGAAATGGTAGAGCGCTCATTGGCGGAACAGGCCGGCGACGGAAACGTCGACCAATGTATTGACGCCGGTTCATGGTCCGGAAGCTGGACCGGATCCTATTCTCCGCTTTTGATGAGCTCCGGCTCCGGCTCTGCTGCAGGCTCCGGAGCCTGGTGGACTTCTTCCGGAACTTGGTGGGCCTCTTCTTCCGGAACCTGGTGGATGGAAATACCGGAGGCCTGGTGGAGCTCGTTTGCGGGCTCCTGGTGGAATTCATCTTCGGGCTCCTGGTGGAATTCGTCCGCAG
>CAZMXF010000091.1:0-8746 GCA_964570015.1 uncultured Oscillospiraceae bacterium
GTAGAGCCGTTCACTCGGCTTGCCATGGAGGGAGCCAAAACGTTTTTTATCCAGATCGTTCCGGTAGATTAAGATGGTCCGCTTCACAGGATATAGGAGAAAGTAGAATCTGTTGGCGAGATACGACCATATCGTATCCACCAGCAACTGAATCACAATCATCCCACAGAATATCCAAGGATCGTCCCAACGTTTCCACGCGAGACTGACGATGAACCACATAATCACTACACTGAAAAACTGGGCCAGGAACTGGGCAAAGATCAAACTACGAATTCGGGAATACCCAAGCAGATAGGCGTTGTATGTCCGGATAAAGAAAAAAAGGACAAACCCATAGCCAAGAGCGACATAGTAGTTATAACGAAATGCGTATTTCGACATTCCGCTGAGCGTTCCATAGCGGAACAGTAGCCAGAAGACATAAAACAGCAACACACTCAGCCCGAGATGCAGTAGTTTGACGCACATTAAGTTGAAGCGTTTTCTACTTTCGTTTTGTTTTATTATCATCTTTCATTCACACCGTTCATACCGACTTCGGTTCTTCCTCTGTTGTTTCATGTTTCGCTTCACCAGTCAGTGCAGTATATTGGCCGTCCTTCACAATGGTGGGGGGATTGTTTGGGTGATAGGTATTCACCATAGCGGCAACCAAGTCACGTACGTCCTTCCGGTTATGATAGGCCGCATCCATGAGCTCCGCCAGCTTTGCAAGGAAGTCGTCCTCGTCAAAGGGAATGGGCTGCCCGATATGAATCAGCTCATTCTCCGTCCTCGTCAGGCCCTCTTCGGCCATGAGTTTTTCCTCATAGAGCTTCTCGCCCGGGCGGAGACCGGTGTACTCGATCTTAATATCCACGTCGGGCTTGAAACCAGAGAGGCGGATTAGGTTGCGGGCCAGGGTGTCGATCTTCACCGGGGAACCCATATCGAGGACGAAAATCTCTCCCCCGTGGGCATAGGTACCCGCCAGCATCACGAGACGGACGGCCTCGGGAATGGTCATGAAGTAACGAATAATATCCGGGTGGGTGACGGTAACCGGGCCGCCACGAGCGATCTGCTTCTTGAAAAGCGGAATCACGGAACCATTCGAGCCCAGGACATTCCCGAAGCGGACGGCAACGAACTCGGTCTTCACATCCTTTAAGGTCTCGGCAAGGTCCTCGCTTCCGTCGGTCTCATCCCCCAGGTGGGTGAAGAGGCGAGGTAACTCATTAGCTTTACCGGCCTTGATCTTCGAATCAAAGGTCTGGACAATCATCTCGCAGAGGCGCTTGGAGGCGCCCATGATGTTCGTCGGGTTCACGGCCTTATCCGTGGAAATCAGGACAAAACGCTCACATCCGTGCACCATCGCGGCGTAAGCCGTCTTATAGGTTCCGAGGGCGTTGTTCTTGACCGCCTCACAGGGGCTGTCCTCCATGAGGGGGACATGCTTATGTGCCGCAGCGTGATAGACGATCTGCGGCCGGTACTCCTCAAACACCTGGAACATGCGGCGGCTGTCGCGGACAGAGCCGATCAAGGTAACAAGGTTCAGATCCGGATGGGAGTCTCGAAGCTCATTTTGTATATCATAGGCGTTGTTCTCATAGACATCGAAGATAATCAGCTGCTTCGGATGATGCGCCGCGATCTGGCGGCAGAGCTCGGAACCGATCGACCCACCGCCGCCCGTGACGAGAACAGTCTTCCCGCTTACAAAATCATAGACTTCCTTCATTTCAGGACGGATCTGGTCACGGCCGAGGAGGTCCTCGACGGAGACGTCCTTCATATCGGTCACGGAGACCTCACCCTTCGCAAGCTGGGAGATGCCGGGCATGACCTTGAGCTCGCAGTCAGTCTCCTTGCAGATGTTCAAGATATCACGGCGCTGTTCCAAAGTTGCACTTGGGATGGCGAGATAGATCTTCTCCACCTTATTTTTTTCGACATTCTCTAGAATCGTCTCGCGGCCGCCGACCACAGGGACACCCTCGATAAAGCGACCCCACTTATTTGTATTATCATCCACGAAGCAGACAACTTTCTCGTGCATGTCCGGCATGCGCTGAAGATCGCGGAGGATAATCTGACCGGCACTACCCGCGCCGATGAGCATGACGGGCTTATCCGCACGGCGCAGATTCTTCTCCTGCAGCAAGAGAATCAGGCGATAGGAAAAGCGGATCCCGGCCACCAGGAGGAACTGGATCAGGGCACCGGCGAGATAATAAGACATGGGCATCCGGTAGATTAGGCGGGTAATTCCCCAGGCATGGAGCGCCGCAGCCACCGCAGACGCCAGGAAGACACGGATCAGCTCCGTGAAGCTGGCAAAGCGCCAGATGCTGTTATACAATCTGAAAACAATAAAAATCACGAGGCCGACCATCGCCCAAGCAGGGACGAACATGCGCCAGGCGTTCCGGTACAGAAGAGGAATATTACTAAACTGGCAGTCATAGCGGATCCAGAGAGCCAGGAAGTACGCCAGGCACATGGCAGCATAATCATACAGGGCCAGGAACACGGCGACGACCTGCCAGTGCTCAATCAGGGGTTTTTTGTTGTGGGAGGTGTTGTCCATACTATAGTCCTTTAAAGCGTCAATAAGATACTCCTCTATATTCCGTAGTGAGACAAATACTTATAATAAAACTATGATATTATACCACATGTACATTCAGTGATCAATATTAAGAAAGAATAAAAATATTTGTTAATAAACTTAATCTTGGTACATGTTGCACACGGAAAAGGTCTTGCATTCAATTTCCCGGTGTGCTACAATAAGATGCTTTATATAGTTCTTTCTTATCCCATAATTAACATAAACAACATAAACATAACGCAACCCGCGTAATGGAGTGTGAACATGAGAATCTTCAGAATACTGGCACTGATCCTGGTACTTGCAATACTGGTCTGTGGCGTGCTGTACGTGATTAAACTCGAGAAGGCCGACAATGAGCGGATGCTCGCGCTTTATACGGAGGCGGAACCCCTGGAGCGGCAGCGCGAAGCACTGGTCGCACAGCGGGACAAGCTTCCTTCGGAATTCGCGTTGAAGTATCGCGATTACGCCACCGCAGAAATCCTGTTTCCCCGGATGGACACACAGATCTATTCCGAAGCCTATCCCCTGATGCGGGAAAAGAACATCGTCGGCGTGCTGGGCATGTCACCGACGGAGTATCCCAGCGGCTGGAACAAGCTCACGAAGGAGGAGTTCAAGGCCCTGCTGGGCGACGGCTGGGGGCTCTGCATGGTCTTTGAAAATGCATGGACCGACTTCGACTACTTCTTCCAGACGATCGGGGCACTCTGCACCGCCTACGAAGTCCAAGTCCCTACGTCGATCTACTTCATCAACAACGACTACACCGCAGACATGGACCCGATCCTCAAGGAACACGGAATTCAGACCGTGATCGTGAACGCGTCGGACGGACGCAGCAGCACCGTCACCGACATCACGGCAGACCTCTGGTTCACCGGTGCGATGCCCTGGGGTTACACCGGGTCGGACATCGACATGGAACTCCTGGGACGGACAGACGGAGCGAACCTTACCTACACGATGATCTTCAACGAAACCTGGAAGGATGAGAAGACACAAAAGTCCAAAGAGACTCTGGAAGAAGCCGCGTTCAAGACTTTCCTCGAGAACCTCAAGAGCATGATGTATTTCGACAGTCCGCTGGACAGCATGGAGCAGGTTACTTCCGCCACGGCATTGTTTGCCGATCAGCAGGATCAGGAGCAGCTCTATGAACTCTATCTCAAAGAACTCTCTCCCGAGCAGCAGATGCTTCTGCCCCGTTACCGTCTGGTTAACTATGAACAGGCACGAGACTTCCACCTGAAGGCCAGCGCCAACAGCCAGGAGAAAAAAGCAGAACTGGACGCCAGCACCGCAGAGCTGGACATGCAGATCGCAGAACTGGATCGGCAGATCGCCGATATTTACGCGCGCTGGAACAGCGGGAAACGATAAGCAGAAAGAGGTATACGATACGATGATCAAAAGAGACGACACGAATCCCAACGAAGAGGTAATCGATCTCGGCCTCATCTTCAGCCTTCTGTGGAAGCATGTTGCGCTGATCCTTACCTGCGGAATCATCTGCGCATCCGCGCTCTTCCTCTATGCGCGAATGTTCATCACCCCGAAGTATCAAGCCAATGCGTTACTCTTTGTCAACAACAGTTCGCTTTCCATCGGCAGTCTCGATCTCGGAACCACAAATCTCAACAACGCCGCCAGCTACGTCAACACCTATGTAGAAATCCTGAAGTCACGGTCGAACATGGAACTGGTGATCGAGCAGAGCGGAGTGCCCTATACCTATGAGCAGTTGCGCAACATGGTCTCCTCTACCCCCGTAAACACAACCGGTCTCTTCCAGGTCTCCGTTACCTCTCCGAATCCGGAGGAGGCACGTACGCTTGTAAACCTGATCGCGACTATCTTGCCGGACAAGGTCGGCGAAATTATCAACAACACCAGCATCAAAGTCGTCGACTACGCGGTCACGCCGCACTCCCGTGTTTCTCCGAGTTACATCAAGTACACGGGGATCGGCCTCTTGCTGGGCATGGTACTCTGCTCCGGTGTCATCCTGCTGATCGCGTACTTCGATGACGAGATCCACAACGAAGACTACCTGCTCACCACATATCAGCATCCGATCCTGGCTTCGATCCCGGATCTCAACTCGAAGTCCGCCGGTAAGTACGGCTATTATTACGGCGGTACGGCATATGGAAAAAGCGCAAGAAAAGGAGGGGCTGGCTGATGGCCACTACAAACAAAACCAACGAGGCCCCCGCCAAGGCCTCCTCGAAGTTCCTGGGGAAAAAGGCTGCTTCCGAAGCGACCACAGAAAAAGCAGCCGCAACTAAGGCGGCTGAAAAAACAGAAAAAAAAGAAAAGACTTCGCGCCGAAAGAAACAGGGCCCGCTCTGTGACGAGCTGAGCTTCGCCGCGGCAGAATCCTACAAGCTGCTGCGGACAAACCTTCTTTTCGCACTGCCGGAGCAGGAGTGCCGCATCATCGGCGTCACGAGTTCGATTCGTGGCGAAGGTAAGTCCACAACCTCAGTAAACCTTGCCTACACGCTCGCCCAGACCGGGAAAAGGGTCCTGTTGATCGACGGGGACATGCGGTTGCCGACCATCGCGCAGAAGCTTGAGATGACAGGCACACCGGGCCTCTCGAACCTGTTGGCGGGACTGAGCGCGGAGCGCAACTGCCTCCGGAAGTCCAGCTACTTCGACAACTGGTATATTCTCCCGGCCGGGGACATCCCACCAAACCCCTCCGAACTGCTGGGTTCGGAGCGTATGCATGCGCTCCTGGACCGGTACAAGGACGTATTTGACTACATTCTTCTGGACCTTCCGCCGGTGAACATCGTCGTAGACGCACTGGTGATCACAAAGTGGACGGATGGCGTCATTGTGGTTGTCCGTGAGAACTACACCGATCGAAGGGTCCTCGACGCCTGTATGTATCAAGTGGAAAAGCTGGGGGCCAAGATGCTGGGCTTCGTCATGACGGGTACAAATGCCGGCGGCTCTTCGTATAAGACCTACGGCAAGTACGGGAAACGTTACGGCGGATACGACGGATACGGATACGGCTATGAAAGCAGCGGAAAGAACGGTTCCTCCAAGAAAGATCAGGCTTTCCTGGACGCAGCCGGCGAAGACAGCGTACCCTTCAGCGAAGAGCAAAGTTCATAGTGAACCGTTTAAAGTTCAAATAGTAAAGTACAATTAAAGATGAGAAGTCATGATTGATTTTCACAGTCACATTTTGCCCGGGATTGACGACGGTAGCCGCAATGTGAAGATGAGCCTCGGGATGATCGACACGCTCGCGCGGCAGAAAGTGGACACGATCTGCGCGACGCCGCACTTCTATGTGACGCAGCGGACTCCGGAACACTTCCTCGAACGGCGACAGGAGGCATACGAACTGCTTCAGCCCGTTCTTCCGAAGAATTCGCCGCGTATCCTCCTCGGCGCAGAAGTGCTTTATTTCCCGGGGATCAGCAGGATGGAGGAACTTCCTTCTCTCTGCCTCGAAGGTACGGACGTACTGCTGTTGGAGATGCCGTTTTCGGCGTGGCAGGAATACTGGATCCGGGAAGTATGCGACCTTGCGTCGTCAGGGCAGTTCACAATCCTGCTGGCGCACATTGAACGATATTATTCTCAGCAGCCACGGAAGGTCTGGGACCAGTTACTGGAGCTCGGAGTCCTGATGCAGGTAAACGCGGACTTCTTCCTTCAGCCGAATTCGATCTTCCGGTTCCGGGGCGGGAACAAGGCCTTAAGGATGCTCAAAGAGCACAGGATCCATCTTCTCGGGACGGATGCACACAATCTTAGCTCGCGTCCCCCAATCATAGCAGAGGCAAGAGATGTGATCCGCGATGAGCTTGGACAAAAGGCTCTAGACCGGATTGACGAGCTAGGCGAAGAACTGATCGGGTAAAGAAAAGCACCCCCACCAGAGGTGGGGGTGTGTTGTTTTATGGGCAGAAGGTGCTCTGTACGCAAGCCCAAAGAGAGGACGCGTCCGGGTGGAATTCTGCTGTTCCGAGCTCTTCTGACAGGGTATAGCTTCCAGTGGGGGTGGTGACGGGAAGTACTTCATAATGATAGAAGTCATCCACGTACTCGGAAACATTTTCCACCGTGAGATCGGTAATCAAGAAGCGTTCGACCTTATCAAAGGCATCAACCAGGAACTCGGGGTTATTCTCGATCTTCACTCTCGCCTGATTCAAAAAAGCGTTCATATACAGGCGCTGGCGCCCCATACGCTGGACATTGGCATCCAGATGAACATGATCACGCGTCCGGACAAAGCGGAGCGCTTCCTCCCCTTTTAACGTGATCGTCGCTCCCCTAACATATTTTTCGCCAAGGTCGGGGAGATCTTCCTCCAGCGTCACGGTCACACCGCCAACCAGGTCATTCAAAATCGGGACGGTATCCATCGTAAAGGTAAAATAATGATCCACCGGTGCACCATAGAGCAGGCCGGTCACCGCATTGACCACGTTCTTACTACTGTCCTGCTTTCCGGAGCCGAAGCCGTGCGCCATGGCGATCTGCATCGGGTAGTAACCGCCGACCAGTCCGTTGACCGAAAGCCAGGGAACGTCACACATGGTGTCACGGTTGATCTGGAAGGGGGTAACCGTTTTCCTATCGTGGTCAAACACCATCAGCAGAAGGAAGTCCGCCAGATCATCATTATAGAAGACATCAAAGTCGCTCTGCTCTCTCCGCCCCTCCATCGCGTCCTTCCCGATCAGGAGAACGCTCTGCAGGCCGCGCTTCACGGGAAAGACCTGGCCATCGTGCTCGATGAATCGCGCATAGAAACTCTCTACGTCATCCCGGGTATCCGGCACTTCGGCTTTTTCCCTCTGGGTATACAGAACCACCGCAGCGAGCAGGACAAGGACAAGCAGGTCTATGATCAGGAGGGTCTTTTTATTAATCTTCTTCAACATCAAGAAACTCCACTCAACATTGAAATGTCCCCCGCCGGAGGCGGGGGACACTCTTGATTCAAATCAAAACTGCAAAAGACTCAGGACTTATTACTTGTCGCACATGATGGCAACGGCACCGAACTCGGTGAGCTTGGCATAGTAATCAACGCCATCCACATGGACGACTTCCATCGGCTTGCCATTCACAGTGACTTCAACATTTTCACCGGCGCACTTGAAATCATATCTGGCCCAAGCAAAACCATCGGTCTTGTACTTCTCGGGAACATCAACCCAGTAGAAATACTTCACGACCTTGCCTTCGACAGCTTCGGCTTCCTCATAAGCAGCCTTGAAAGCTTCTTCATCCTCGGCATCGAGCTTCGAAGCCTCACCAATCGGAAGCTGGACAAGATCGTCTCCCTCGACGACAGCAATCACTTTTCCATCAGCGCCATAGATCTCCATGCCCTTCTTATCCGGGGCAACACGAGTCGTGAATTCACCCCAGCCGAGGTCTTTATTTCCACCGCCAGTCGGGGTTGTAGGAGACGGAGCTGCAAAAGCAACAACGCCCATGCTCAGGACCAAAGCAAACGCGAGAACGAGAGCGAAAACCTTTTTCATTTTCTTAACCTCCAAAAAAAACTTCAAAAAATGTCTTCATAGTAACTCTCATGTATTATAAACATGATATTCTTATGAGTGATTGGATTATACAACGATTCTACAGAAATTGCAAGTGTTTTTTGTTCAAAAACTTTTCACAAAATACCACAAAATATTGTGGTCGCAGATGTATGTATTCCACAATTCTTATGATTTCAGACGTCGCAGCTCTCCTCGTGGGGGTCTTCCGTCTCCTTGAACAGCTCGGGGTCGTAGGCGATTCCCTTCTTGTCATAATAGTCCTTCACGGCGGCGCGGACGGCCTGCTCGGCAAGGACGCTGCAGTGAATCTTATGGGCAGGCAGGCCGTCCAGGGCCTCGACGACCGCCTTGTTCGAGAGCTCCATCGCCTCTTCGACCGGGCGACCCTTGATCATATCGGTGGCCATGGAGCTGGTGGCGATCGCGCTGCCGCAGCCGAAGGTGTTGAAGGCGACGTCGGTGATGATGCCCGCGTCGTCTACCTTAATATACATGCGCATGATGTCGCCGCACTTGGCGTTGCCGACCTCACCGATGCCGTCGGCATCGTCGAGTTTGCCGAGATTGTGCGGATTGCGGAAATGCT
>CAZMXF010000092.1:0-8297 GCA_964570015.1 uncultured Oscillospiraceae bacterium
AGCGGATCATTTACATTTACGGCCTGACCTATGACCTGCACGGTGAGCAGCATCCTTGGACGGAGCTTTACACCGCAGAGGAGAAGGACCGATTCAGCAAGGCCCTCCAGTAAGCGAGAAACCAGCCGGGATCGCAGCCCAGAAGGGCTGTGTTTCTCGTCATAATGTGAACAACTGTGATGTTGAATAATTGTGCACATTATGGCGAGTAATCTGGCAGAATTTACTTGCTATATTCTCCGTTTAGAGTGATTAATACACTACCGAAAGGGAAAACGAAAAACGGAGGGCAAAGACCATGACGAACGCTTACACACTCAGAAACCACTTCACCCTGGGCAACTACAACACCACAATTACCCGCAGCGAGTTTGAGGCCCGCTTCACCAAGACCCGCGAGAAGGTTACCTTCACCTTTGGCGGATGGGACGGCAAGAGTTACGACGGCGAGAGCCGCACAGCCAGCGTTTACCGCACCAACGTTCCCGGCTACGAAAGCATCCGGTTCATCAAGGTTGGCAAGCACCTGCACTACATTCTGGAGGATTGCCTAAAGGTCGAGAAGGCCACCGGCGAGGCCCACCCGGAAGCCAGCTGGCTGGTGGATGTCGAGAGAGCATAAGGAGGGCAGGGACATGGCAAGCAGAGCAAGACTGGCAGGGATTTGTGATTACCGGCTTTGGACCACCGAGGAACTGATCGAGGCTTACGCTTTTGAGGCGGGCAGGATCAACCAGCAGGATCGGGAGATCACTCAGCGCCTGATTAAGAAGGAACTGAAGCGCCGCTTTGATGCGACCCTTCGGCTTCTGGATGACGAGCAGACTACGCAGAATCCACACGGAACCTACCGGTACCTGCTGAACGAGTAAGGCAGGCACTCCGGCAGGAGGCCCGCAGAGGGCCTTTTGCTCGTAGAAATATACTCCAATCTGCCCCTGATTATTTGTGCACATTATGGTGGGAATAATCGCAGAAATGTCTTGCTATATTTCCGGTTTAGAGTGATTAATACAGTACCCCAAGGGGAAAACAAAACGGAGGTAAAAGACCATGACGATCAACGAAGCGATGAGAACCTACAGACTGCCGAACCCCACCACCCCGGAAGACCTCGAATGCTGCTGGAGCAAGGTCCTGAATTTTGGAGACAAGGTACTCCTCGCCGGGCATTACTACTCCGGCAAGGGCAAGCCCTGCTACTTCGGAGCGGTTTACGAACACCTCGACGACGATCTTTCCTGCGAAGGAATCATCGGGCTGGCTGCAGCCAGCGAGGTAGAGTTTGAAGACGACGGCCATGCGATCGCTTGGGCGATGCAGCAGTAAAGAATAATTCGGAATTAAACACAGGAAGAGAACAGCCCCGATGGGCTGTATCTCGTAGCAGAAAGATCCGTAAGGGTCTATTTTTTATGCCTTGAGGAAGGAGGAGAGAGCTATGGCAACCAGAGGAAGAAAACCGACACCGACTGCAATCAAGGAACTGGAAGGCAATCCGGGGAAACGACCGTTCAATGCGGCGGAACCAAAACCGGAAAGAAAAGCGCCTCCGTGCCCAAAGTGGCTGGAACCGGAAGCAAAGAAAGAATGGCGGCGGCTGTCAAAGCAGCTGGAGCAGATCGGTGTGCTGACGGAGGTCGATCAGGCAGCTTTTGCTTCCTACTGTCAGGCATACGCCAGGTGGAAAGAAGCAGAAGAATTTATTACTCAGCACGGTACCATTGTGAAGACCCCTTCCGGATACTGGCAGCAGGTACCGCAGGTGTCTATTGCGCAGACCTATCTGAAGATCATGAATAAGATCGCAGAACAGTTCGGTCTGACTCCGTCTTCCCGCAGCAGGATTATTGCCGGTACCGGAGATAAGACAGGCGGCGTGGATGAGATGGAAGACCTGCTGGGAGGCGGATGATGGCTTCGAAAACAGAACGACCAGCAGACTATCCGAAACTCACGAACTACAAGCCCACGCGCTTTATGCTGCCGGAGTCGCACTATGATCCGGATAAGGCAGATCGGGCGGTGCGATTCATTGAAAACCTCTGTCATACCAAGGGGCGCTGGAGCGGAAAACCGTTCTGGTTGCTTCCGTGGCAGGAACAAATAATCCGGGACGTGTTTGGCATTGTGAAAGAAGATGGCACTAGACAGTTTCGCACAGCCTATGTCGAGATTCCAAAGAAGAATGGAAAGAGTGAGCTCGCGGCAGCTGTTGCTTTGTATCTCCTCTATGCAGATAATGAGCCCTCTGCAGAAGTGTACGGTGCAGCTGCGGATCGGCAGCAGGCATCCATAGTGTTCGATGTTGCCAGACGAATGGTTGAAATGACTCCTGCGCTGTTGAAGCGGTCAAAGATTATGGCGGCGACAAAGCGCCTGGTCAATTATTCCAATGCCGGCTTCTATCAGGTGCTGTCAGCGGAAGTCGGAACCAAACACGGTCTGAATGTCTCCGGGCTTGTTCTGGATGAGCTCCACGCCCAACCGAATCGAAACCTGGTGGATGTGCTGACGAAGGGTTCCGGCGATGCAAGGACACAGCCGCTTTACTTCCTGATTACAACTGCAGGTACCGACCGAAACAGCATCTGCTATGAGTATCATACCAAGGCGAGGGGCATCCTGGAGGGGAAGCGGGTCGATGCTTCCTTCTACCCGGTTATCTACGGTTTGGATGACGGGGAAGACTGGAACGATGAGAAAGCGTGGTACAAAGCCAATCCCTCACTTGGATATACCATTCAGATTGATCGCGTCAGGGATGCCTATAAAGAAGCACTGCAGAACCCGGCAGAAGAAAATGTCTTCCGGCAGCTGAGACTCGACCAATGGGTCGGCAGCTCGGTTGCCTGGATTCCGGAACATGTATATGATCAGGGAAATATCCCGATAAACATCGAACAGTTAAAAGGTCGTGAATGCTACTGTGGACTGGACTTATCCAGTACCAGTGACATCACGGCTTTTGTCATGGTGTTTCCTCCGCTGTATGAAGGTGAGAGATACACCGTAGTGCCACACTTCTGGCTGCCGAGGGAAACGCTGCAGCTCAGAGTACGACGCGATCATGTTCCATATGATGTCTGGGAAAAGCAGGGGTTCTTTCATGTGACGGAAGGCAATGTGGTCGATTACAACTTCGTGCGAAAAACCATCAACGAACTGCATGAGGACTTCAATATCCGGGAGATCGGAGTAGACCGCTGGAATGCCACACAGCTGATTACCGACCTTGAAGGGGACGGTTTTACCATGGTTCCTATCGGAATGGGCTTTAAAGATATGAGCCCGGGTATGAAGGAACTGTACAAGCTTCTCCTTGAGGGTAAGATCATCCACGGTGGTAATCCCGTGCTCCGATGGATGGCCGGCAACGTGGTAGCAGAGATCGATGCTGCTGAGAATATAAAGCCGAGCAAGAAAAAGAGCACGGAAAAGATTGATGGCATCGTTGCCTGGATTATGGGGCTGGATCGGGCAATCCGGCATGAACAGCAGGGCAGCGTGTACGATAATCCCGAGCATGAGCTTTGGGTGTTTTAGATGGGAGGAAACAGATGAATTTCAAAGAATGGCTTGGATTCAACAATCCAAGAGATGCTCCTCAAAAGACACTGCCGAAGATCGAAGACAACGTCCGTGATTCCGGCGGTGTTTTTATTTTCGGCATGACCAACAGCGGAGAGCGTGTAGATGAGAAATCTGCATTGCAGATCTCTACGGTATACGCGTGTGTAAGGCTGTTGGCAGAGACGGTTGCGAGCCTTCCGCTCCACCTGTTCAGATATACAGGAGACGGTGACGGAAAGGAAAGGGCGACCGACCACCCGCTGTATAAGATTCTGTACCGGCAGGCGAATCCGGAAATGACTAGCTTTTCCTTCCGGGAAGCCATGATGATGCACCTGCTCCTGTGGGGAAATGCCTACGCGCAAATCGTCCGAGACGGGAAGAACGGTATTCTTGGTCTTTATCCACTGCTTCCTGAGAACGTGGAGATAGACAGAGCGGAGAATGGGGATCTGTTCTATACCTACCACGCCTATACCGATGAAGTACCAGGTGAGCATGATAAGGATATCGTCTTTAAGCGGGAGGAGATCCTCCATATCCCGGGTCTCGGATTTAATGGTCTGGTCGGATTCTCTCCCATCGCCATGATGAAGAACGCCCTTGGCACAACTCTAGCTGTGGAGAAGTACGGAAGCTCCTTTTTCAAGAATGGAGCTCAGCCAGCCGGCGTGTTGGAACATCCCGGAGTGTTGAAAGACCCGCAGAAAATCCGGGACAACTGGATGAATGCTTATGGCGGTGCTGGGAATGCTCATAAGGTGGCTGTGCTGGAAGAGGGGATGCAGTATAAACCAATATCCCTGCCTCCGGAAGACAGCCAGTTCCTTTCCACCCGGGAGTTCGGGGTCGAAGAGATCTGCAGGATCTTTCGAGTACCTCCTCATATGGTGCAGGACCTCAAGCGGGCGACCTTTAATAATATAGAGCATCAGTCCATTGATTTCGTGATGCACACCATCATGCCCTGGCTGATTCGGATTGAGCAGGCCATCATTAAGGATGTGTTGATCGAAGAAGAGCAGGAGAACTACTTCCCAAAATTCAACGTGGACGGTCTCATGCGCGGCGACTATAAGAGTCGCATGGACGGCTATGCTGTGGGCTTTGCAAACGGATTCCTGTCTCCCAACGATATCCGCCGACTTGAGAATATGGACCTGATCCCGGCCGAGGATGGCGGGGATGATTACTACCTCAACGGTTCCTATACCAAACTCAAGAACGCCGGTTCCGCTTATGGAACAAATCAGGTGGCGGAGCAGGAGAAACAGGAATCAGAAACTCCGGATGAAACGGAAGAAGAGAATCCAGATGAAGAGGAGGATAAGCAGGATGGCAGTAAAAACCACGCCGAGCGCCATGAACAGCGCAAGGCAGAGCGAAGGGGTAAGACACCCCAGAAAGGCAGGTAAACCGAAGTGAAGAAATTTTGGAACTGGGTTCATGACGACAGTGGCGGCAGAGTTCTTCGTCTGGAAGGTCCGATTGACTCGGAATCCTTCTGGGGAGATGAAATCACGCCTAAAGCATTCCGTGATGAACTCTATTCTGAAGAGGGCGATATTACCCTCTGGGTAAATAGTCCCGGCGGTAATGTGTTCGCCGCTGCTGAAATCTACACCATGCTTCGTGACTATCCCGGCAGCGTAACTGTGAGGATCGCGAGCATCGCGGCGTCAGCGGCTTCCGTAGTCGCAATGGCAGGTAACGTTGTGCAGATGTCTCCCACAGCCCTGATTATGATCCACGACCCTTCCACCATTGCCATGGGCAATGCCAAGGACATGGAGAAGGCGATCATGACCCTCAATGAGGTGAAAGAAAGCATCATCAATGCCTACGCTTTCAAGACCGGGCTGTCGAGAAACCGCATCAGCAAGCTTATGAGCGATGAGACCTGGCTGAATGCTAAGAAGGCTGTTGAGCTGGGCTTTGCCGATGTGATTCTCTTTGAGGATAAACCGAAGGACGACCCGGAGGATGAACCCGATCGGAACGAGCCTGACAAGGAGGCAGACGATGAAGAAGGCAACGAGCCGGGGAAAGAAGAACCCATCAGGCTCAAAGAAACAGACTCTGTTTGGCAGTATGCCGCCAAGGTCATGGGGCAGACAATCCTCAACCGACTCGGTGTACGCGATGAAGCAGAAATCCCTGACCCAGAAGCCGATGCTGAGACACCGGAATCTCCCGAGACAGGGGTGAGTGTTGAGCCTCCCGTGACGGAGGATGACAAACCGGCTGTGCCTGTAATCGGCATGGACGGGAAAACCGAGGACGGCTCGATGCCGTATGAAATCCTGAAGAATCAGCTGGAGCGGATGAAATGATCAGTTCCGGCTTTTCTTATGTCCAATTCCAACACTATGACGACCGGAGCGTCTTCTCCGGAGAAAGATGAGGTATTTCATGAATAAGATTATGGAACTGCGTAATAAGCGCAACACCCTCTGGGAGCAGACGAAGAACTTCCTGGAGGAGCACAGAGACGAGAATGGCCTCGTAGCTTCTGATGCCGTCGAGCAGTACAACAAGATGGCTGCGGATGTGCAGGCACTCGGTGCCGAGATCGAACGCCTGGAAGAGCAGGCTGCTTTCGATGCCAAGCTTTCTGAGCCGACCAGCCGCCCGGTCATCAACAAGCCCGTGAGCCATGTTGCCCCCAAGGCAGAAGGCACTGCTTCCGATGAGTATAAGGACGCCTTCTGGGATATGATCCGCAACCAGGGCGATCAGTTCGCTGTTCGCAATGCGCTGCGCATCGGGGAAGATACCGAAGGCGGATACACCGTCCCTGACGAGTTCGAGCGTCGTCTGATCCAGGCACTGGAAGAGCAGAACATCTTCCGTCAGCTGGCGACCGTCATCCGCACGAATTCCGGCACTCGCAAGATTCCCATCGCTGTGGACACCATGGAAGCGTCCTGGATCGATGAGGGCGAGGAAATTCCCGAAACCAACACCCAGTTCGGCCAGACCACGCTGTCTGCGTACAAGCTCGGTACGATGATCAAGATCAGCAACGAGCTGCTCCATGACTCTGCTTTCGACCTGGCGAGCTACATCGCACAGCGTTTCGGTGTGTGCATGGGCAATGCGGAAGAGCGTGCCTTCTTCACTGGCGACGGCGACAAGAAGCCTCTCGGCATTCTTGCGGATACCGGCGGTGCAGAGCTGGGTGTAACCGCGGCAGAGGAAGACCTCGTCACTTTTGATGAGATCTTTGATCTGTACTACAGCCTGAAGTCCCCGTACCGCCGCACTGCAACGTTCGTCTGCAACGAGACCCTGCTTCTGCAGCTGATGAAGATCAAGGACAAGAATGACAATTATATCTGGAAGCCGTCGCTGGATATCGCGAAGCCGGATACCATTCTTGGTCGCCCGATCCGCACCAGCTCCTTCATGCCTGGTGTCGCTGCCGGCGAAAAGGTTCTGCTGTTCGGCGATCTCAAGAACTACTGGGTTGCGGACCGACAGAACCGCACCTTCCGTCGCCTGAACGAGCTGTACGCCCGCACCGATCAGGTTGGTTTCATGACCACTCAGCGCGTGGACGGTCGCCTGATTCTTCCGGAATCCGTCAAGGTTCTGAAAATGGCTGGCACCAAGGCCCAGAACGCTGGCGGCTGATAAATCTCACAGGGGCAGGGGAAGTTCCTCTGCTCCTGACCCTTTGAAGGGAGGCGGAAGATGAACCTTATAACTCTGGGTGAAGCGAAAAACTATCTCCGCGTTGACAGCAGCATCGATGACAATCTCATCCTCAGCCTCCTGGCATCAGCGGAGAAGATTACAACGGATGTGGCACGGATGTCTGCAGCGGAATGGGATACCATCTGCGATGAGACCGTCGAGGAAATGACTATCCGGGATGCAGACTTGCAGATCGGTGAAATTCTGCAATTGCGGGATCTGCTCCGATCGGCTGTTCTGTACAGCCTCGGATACCTGTACGAACATCGGGAAGAGGCAAACCACCATGATCTGATGATGACTCTCCGCAATCTGCTCTCTTCTGTCCGGGAAGGGGTGTTCTGAGATGGAACGCGAGATAGCAAGATTCAATGAACGGATCACCATCCAGAAAAACTCAGTTGTTGTGGATAAGTACGGCAATCATAAAGATACTTGGGCGGATTACTTCTCCTGTTTTGCCTATGCTTCTACCTACCAGTATGACCGGGAAAGTGAAACGGAAATCACCTCAGAGCAGCGGACGATCAACTTTGAAGTGCGGTATTGCCCCGAGCTCGCCAATCTGGACAGCAAGCATTACCGGGTAACCTTCCATGGCGATTCCTATGATATCCAGACAGTTGATCTCATGAACTACCAGAAGAAGACGATCCGCATCGTGTGCAAGCTGGAGAAGAAAGGCGGCGCGTCATGAGCGGAAGGCGGGTAAGGATCGATGGTTTGGCCGACGCTGTGATGGAGGAGCTGAATAATTACGCGGACACCACCACGGTGGGAGTGAAGACCGCTGTGAAAAAAGCCGCCAATACGGTCAAGAAAGATATAGGGGAATCTGCACCGGCTAAGTCCGGAAGATACGCCAAGAGCTGGCGCAGCAAAGCAACGAAGGAATCTTCCACTGCTCTTGAAATGACAGTGTATTCTCCGACAAGATATATGCTGGCGCATTTACTGGAGCACGGACATGCTTTGAGAAACGGGGGCCGCACCCGTGCTATCCCGCATATTGCTCCCGCAGAGGA
>CAZMXF010000093.1:0-8226 GCA_964570015.1 uncultured Oscillospiraceae bacterium
AGGCCGTCGAGGACTGGTCCGTCGTCCTCCTGCGCTACTTCAACCCCATCGGCGCACACAAGAGCGGCCGGATCGGCGAGGATCCCCGCGGGATTCCGAACAACCTTATGCCCTTTATCGCACAGGTCGCCGTCGGGCGCCGGGATCATCTCAATGTATTCGGCAACGACTATGACACCCCGGACGGCACCGGTGTGCGTGACTACATCCATGTTGTTGACCTGGCTCGCGGCCATGTGGCCGCCATCGACTACATGCAGAATCACCGGGGAGAAAACGTCTTCAACCTCGGCACCGGCACCGGCTACAGCGTTCTCGACATGGTCAAGACCTTTGAGCGTGTCAACGGCATCCCCATTCCCTATGAGATCGCGCCCCGCCGTCCCGGAGACCTGGCCACCGTCTATTCCAGCCCCGACAAGAGCGCCGAGCTTCTCGGCTGGAAGGCAGAATTCAATCTGGAAGACATGTGCCGGGATACCTGGAACTGGCAGTCCCATAACCCCATGGGCTACGAAGAATAAGCCCGGCGGGCATTCTGCAAGGAGGAAACAGCATGGCTAAGAAAAAAATGACGGTTCTGGACTTCAAAAAGTTCAAGGAAGAAGGGCGGAAATTTGCCTATGTCACCGCCTATGACTACACCACCGCTTCCATTGTCAATGAGAGCGATGTAGAGGTCATCCTGGTAGGCGATTCTCTCGCTATGATTATGCTCGGCTACAACACCACGGTCGGGGTCACTCTCGATGATATGATTCACCATATCCGCCCCGTGGTCAAGGGCGCTCCCGACACCTTCGTCGTAGGCGACATGCCCTTCGGCTCTTACCAGGAGAGCCCCGAACAGGCCATTCGCAGCGCCTGCCGGATCCTGATGGAGACCAACTGCGACTGTGTCAAGCTCGAAGGCGGAGCAAAGATGGCCCCCACCATCCGGCGCATGGTCGACGTTGGCATTCCCGTCATGGGCCATATCGGCATGACGCCCCAGTCTGCGACCAGCTTCGGCGGGTTCAAGGTTCAGGGCGGAACGCCCGAAGGTGCCCGGCAGCTGATTCTGGATGCCAAAGCCCTGGAGGAAGCCGGCGCTTTCTCCATCGTGCTGGAATGTGTCCCCAGTGTCGTGGCCAAGGCGGTCACCGAAGCCGTCAGCATCCCTGTTCTCGGGATCGGCGCCGGCCCCTATGTCGACTGCCAGGTTCTGGTGACCCAGGATCTGCTGGACATGTACGGCGATTTTAAGCCCAAGTTCGTCAAACACTTTGCCCATATCCGCGAAGAGATGGTCAAGGGTCTGAACCTTTTCCACGAGGAAACCCTGTCCGGCGCATTCCCCTCTCCTGAATACAGCTTCAACAAGCAGGTGGAAATCCCCGAGCTTGATTAAGCAGCCCCAGCCTACCCCATTTTTATACAAGGAGGAACCCATTATGAAAAGATTTCTCGCGCTGTGTCTCACTATCGTCATGATCCTGGCTCTTGCCACAGCCACCGCTTCCGCCGCTCCCGCGTCGGATGTCATTACCCTCCGTGCATCCCATTCCTGCGCGGATACCCATCCGTATCATCTCGGTCTCCAGAAGTTTGCCGAACTCGTCGATGAGAAAACCGACGGTGCCGTGAAGATCGACATCTTCCCCTCCGCTCAGCTCGGTGACGAGCGCGCCAACATTGAAGATCTCCAGATGGGCACCCTGGACATCGCCGTCTCCTCCACCGGACCTCTCGGCAACTTTGTGGAAGACTTCCTGATCCTGGATCTGCCCTTCCTGTTCTCCGGTTATGAGCATGCGCACAAGGTTCTGGACGGTGAGATCGGCCAGGCCCTGATCAAAAAGCTCGACGACATCGGTGTCGTCGGCGGTGCATTCTGGGAGAACGGTTTCCGCGAAATGACCAACTCCAAGCACCCCATCGAGAGCGCGGCCGACTGTGCGGGCCTGAAGCTTCGCTGCATGGAGAACCAGGTCCATATGGACGCTTTCTCAGCTCTCGGCATGGATCCGACTCCGATGGCCTGGTCTGAGGTTTTCACCGCTCTGCAGCAGGGTGTCATCGACGGTCAGGAGAATCCCATTGCCGTCATCTACTCCCAGAAGGTTTATGAGGCCGGGCAGAACAATCTGGCCATCACCAACCACGTCTACTCACCGTCCCTGATTCTCTTCAGCAAGTCGGTCTTCGACAAGCTGGATCCCGCCTACCAGACCGCTCTGATGGAAGCCGCGCAGGAGGCTGCCGACTACGAACGCTCCTGCTGCGAGGACAACGAGTCCGAGCAGATCGCCGAGATGGAAGAACTCGGTGTTCAGGTCACCTATCCTGACGTCAGCGAGTTCCAGGCCGCCATGGGGCCCGTGTACGAAAAGTATGCCGCCCAGTTCGGTCAGGAGAACATTGACGCCATCGTCAACTACTGATCAATCCGCACAGAACCGGGTCTCCGTTCTCCGGTGACCCGGTTCTGTTTGTTTTTTCGCAACCAACCAGGCTTCTGCCTGCTCATAAGGGAGTCTACTATGCGTGTTCTGAACATACTAAGCGACGTGGTCAACTTTCTGGTTGAGCATGTCATTGCGATTCTGATGGGCCTGATGACCATCGTCGTCTTCCTTCAGGTGGTGTTCCGTCTCATCTCGGGTTCTCTTCCCTGGTCGGAAGAGCTGGCCCGGTACATGATGATCTTCATGGTCTATCTGGGTGCCAGTGTCGGGGTCAAGAAGAAGAACCACATCGCCATTGAGTTTGTAGCCAATCAGCTTCCCGGGAAAGCCCGGACCATCGTCGATATCCTCTCCGGTCTTCTGATGCTGGTGGGTTTCGTGGTCATCATCCATTTCGGCATGAATGTCGTCCGCGTTACCATGATGCAGAAGTCCCCTGTTCTCCGGGTTAAGATGGGCTATATGTATTTCTCCATCGTTCTGGGCGGTATTCTGATGTGCCTGCAGACGGTCGTGAATCTCATCTCCTCAGTGAGAAATCTCGTGACCGGGCAGACAGACAGCATCGATGCGCCTTCCGTGATCGGTGTGGATGTCAGCGGCACCGCTGACGGGAAGGAGGGAGACTGATCATGTCACAAGGTCTGATTGCTCTGATCCTGTTCGGTTCGCTGATTATTCTCTTTCTTCTGAAGATTCCCATTGCATTCTCCCTGATCCTGTCCTCGCTGTTCGTGATGCTTCTGACCGGGACCGGTCTCGAGATGATTCCGAAACGGCTTTTCACCTCCTGCGACTCGTTCTCGTTCATGGCCGTGCCGTTTTTCCTGCTCGCCGGATCTCTGATGAGTCAGGGCGGCATCTCGGAACGGCTCTGTACTTTTATCAACAGTGTTTTCGGCCGCTTTCCCGGCGGTCTGGGAATTGTCGCCATCATCGCCTGCGCGTTCTTTGCGGCGATTTCCGGCTCCGGTGCAGCTACCACGGCGGCCATCGGCGGAATGATGATCCCCGAGATGGTCAAACATGGCTATGACCGGAACTTCTCCGCTGCCACCAGCGCTTCCGGCGGCTGTATCGGTACGATCATTCCCCCGAGCATTCCCTTTGTCACCTACGGCGTGCTGACCGGCTGCTCCGTCAGTACCCTGTTTATGGCCGGCTTTGTGCCCGGGATCCTGATGGCAGTCTGTCTCTGCGTTGCCGTTGTGATCGTTTCCAAAAAAGAAGGCTACCGCGACAGCTACAAAGCAAGCGGCAGTGAGATCTGGGCCAGCTTCAAGCGCGCCTTTCTCGCGCTGCTGATGCCCGTCATCGTACTCGGCGGCATCTACGCCGGTCTCTTCACACCGACGGAAGCGGCGGTCATCGCCGTGGTCTACGGCTTCATCGTCGGCGTCTTCATCTATCGCAACATCACCCCGAAGCTCCTGCTCAAGATCCTGAAAGACGGCGCGGTCAGCACCGCGCAGATCATGATTCTGATCTGTGCAGCCTCTCTCTTCGGTTATGTACTGACGGCCAACCGCATTCCGGACATGATCGCAAAATCCGTCCTCGGTCTGAGCAGCAGCAAAATCGTGATCCTGCTGCTTATCAACATCCTTTTGCTCATTGTCGGCACCTTCATGGACACGACGGCCGCGCTGATCATCCTGGTTCCGATCTTCTTCCCGATCATCCGGGAGATCGGCGTCAACCCGATCCACTTTGCCATGATCATCTGCACCAACCTTGCCATCGGCCAGGTGACGCCTCCCTTCGGCTGCAACCTCTTTGTCGCCTGCGGCGTCGGCGGCGTCGGTCTGGAGAGCATCTCAAAGCGAATCATCCCCTTCATTCTCGCGCTGATCGTCTGCGTCCTGCTGGTCACCTATGTGGAACCGATCAGTCTTTTCCTGCCGAAACTGCTCGGCGCAAAACTATAATCAGACAAGGAGAGTCTTTGCATTATGAATGTGGGCATTATCGGTGCGGGAGCCATGGGCTGCATCTACGGCATGTATCTGTCCCGGAAACACAGCGTGCTGCTGGTTGATGTCGTTCAGGCGCATGTGGACGCCATCAACGAAAACGGACTGGAGTTTACACACCTGGACGGGACGACGGAAACTGTTACCCGCCTGCGTGCCACGACTGACACCTCCTCCTGCACACCTGCAGATCTCGTCATCCTGCTGACCAAGGGGTATCAAAGCGCTCAGGCGCTGGAGGCCAACAGTACCCTGATCGGACCGGACACCATCGTCTGCTCTCTGCAGAATGGCTACGGGAATGCTGACGACATTGAAAAATATGTCCCGACAGAACAGATCGTTCTCGGGACCAGCGGCGGCGGCGCGACGGTCGCGGGCCCCGGCCGGATTCTTCACAAGGGGCAGGGGCCCACGCAGCTCGGCTGCCTTACGGAGGATCAGAGCAAAGCGGAGTTGGTTGCCCGGGTTATGTCCGAGTGCGGCGTGCCCCAGGTGGAGTTGATCCCGGACGTCAAGGAACTGCTCTGGAGCAAGCTCTTCGTCAACGTCGGCATCAACGCCATCTGCGCCCTTACCGGTGAGACCAACCAGTCCATCGCGAACAATCCCTTCTCTCACTCCGTCTCCTCGATGCTGGTCCGGGAAGCGGTGGAGGTGGCCAACGCAGTCGGGATGCACTTTGATTTCGACGCCGCTTTCGCTCATGTGATCGACATCGCTCTTGTGACCGGCGGAAATATCTGCTCCATGCTGGCCGATGTGAACCACAAACGCCGTACCGAGGTCGACCGCATCAATGGTGCCATCGTTTCAGAAGCTGCAAAGGTCGGGAAGTCCGCTCCGCTCAACGAGATGATCACCGCGCTGATCCACGCAAAGGAGAAAACCTACTGATTCCGTGCCCCCTTGGAGAAGAAGCCGCCCGGTTCGTCTGTGAACCGGGCGGCTTCCGTTTTTGTATTCTGTTTTATGTGCTCCGGGCTCAGCCCATCACGATCTCCACGTTCACACTGCTGCCTGCGGGTGCCGGTGCCAGGATATTGCTCTGCTGTTCCGCTCCATCGACCAGAACGCGCTTCACGCCGTACTGCTTCCCGTCCGGGTTTTTCACCGTGATGTGATAGACCGCACCGCGATAACGTCTCGTCACCTCAAAGCCCTTCAGTTCTGACGGCAGGCAGGGATCTACCATCAGGCCCTCCAGCGTCGGCTTCAGGCCGAGGATCGCCTGGCTGATGCTCAGGAAGGTCCAGGCTGCCGTACCCGTCAGCCAGCTGTTCTTTCCCTCGCCGAAGCTGGCGGCGTCTCTGCCGGCAATCATCTGGCTGTAGACATACGGCTCTGTCCGATGGATGTCGCTGATGTCCTCAATGTAGGCCGGCGCCGTTCTCCGGTAGACCTGGAAGGCTCTGTCACCGTGGCCGAGCTCCGCTTCCGCGCAGACGATCCACGGATTGTTGTGGCAGAAGATGCCCGCGTTCTCCTTGTATCCGGGGGGATAGCTGGAGATCTCGCCAAGCTCCAGATGGTACTTCGTATAGGCAGGCTGCAGCAGGACAATTCCGTACTTCGTATCCAGCCTCTCTTCGACGCTCTTCAGCGCCGCAGCCGCTTCGCCGGTCTCTTTGCCGATGCCGGCCATGACGCACATGCCCTGTGGCTCAATGAAGATCTGGCCCTCTTCGCATTCCTTTCCACCCACGACATGACCAAAGGCGTCAAACGCTCTGCGGAACCACGCGCCGTCCCAGCCGGCATCCAGAGTCGCAGCTTCAACCTGCGCGATTGCTTTCTCTGCCTCATCCGCTTCCCCGTTCAGGCCGAGATGGCGGCAGATGCGCACATAAGCTCCGCCGTACTTGACGAACATGCCCGCGATGAACACGCTCTCGGCCACAGGTCCTTCGCTGGGTCCGGTGATCTGGAAACTCTCGCCCGGGTGCTCGGAGAAGCAGTTCAGGTTCAGGCAGTCGTTCCAGTCCGCACGTCCGATCAGCGGCAGGCCGTGGGGGCCGAGGTGCGTTTTCGTGAAGTTGAAGCTCCGGCGCAGATGCTCCATGAGTGGCTCGGCCAGGTTCGGATCATTGTCAAAATCCACCTGCTCATCCAGAAAGCTCCAGTCGCCGGTTTCGCAGAGATAGGCGTCCGTGCCGGCAATCAGCCACAGCGGGTCGTCGTTGAAGCCGCTGCCGACCGCGAGATTCCCCTTCTTGGTCAGGGGCTGATACTGATGATAGGCGCTGCCGTCCGGGAACTGCGTCGCCGCGATGTCCAGGATGCGCTCACGCGCACGCTCCGGAATCATATGGACAAAGCCAAGCAGATCCTGGCAGGAGTCACGGAAGCCCATGCCTCTGCCCATACCGCTTTCGAAGTAGCTGGCGCTGCGGCTCATGTTGAAGGTTACCATGCACTGGTACTGGTTCCAGATGTTCACCATGCGGTCGAGCTTTTCGTCACCGCTGCGGACCTCATATCCGCTCAGAAGTTCGGTCCAGAAGGCCTTCAGCGTCTCCATCGCCCGGTCGAATGCCTGATTGTCCGCAAAACGCGTCATCATGGCCTCCGCGGGCTTTTTGTTGATCACGTCCGGACTCTCCCACTTTTCTTCCACGGGGTTCTCGATATATCCCAGGCCGAACACCAGGCTGTCGCTCTCTCCCGGGCGCAGCGCGAGGTCAAACTGCTGCGCCGCAATCGGCTGCCAGCCGTGGGCCACGCTCCCGGTGCAGCCGTTTCCGAAGACCGCTTCGGGTCTCGCCGGACTGCCGTAAACCCCGATAAAGGCGTCGCGGGATGTGTCAAATCCCACCGGTTCACGGTTGGCCCAGAAGACCGCGTAATGATCTCTGCGTTCGCGGTATTCGGTCTTATGATAGATCGCCGCACCGACGACCTCCACCTCACCGGTGGAGAAGTTTCTCTGGAAGTTGGACGCGTCGTCCATCGCATCCCAGAGGCAGAACTCCACATACGGGAAGAGGCGCAGCGCCTTCTCCCGCTTCGACTCATTGGTGACCGTGACACGCATCAACATGCACTTCTCGCCCTTCGGCACCACAAACTCCTGCTTCACGGAGACGTCGTTCTTCGAGCCTTCGATCACCGTGTAGCCCAGGCCGTGCCGGCAGCTGTATCCGTCGAGCTCTGTCTGAACCGGCTGCCAGCCGGGATTCCATACGGTATCTCCATCCTTTATATAAAGATGAAAGCCTTCCTGATCCAGCGGGCAGTTGTTGTAGCGGTAGCGCGTGATTCGCCGCAGTCTGGCATCGCGGTAGAAGCTGTAGCCGCCGGCCGTGTTGCTCAGCAGGGTGAAAAAGTCCTCATTTCCGAGATAGTTGATCCAGGGCAGCGGTGTGCGCGGTGTCGTAATGACATATTCGCGTCTCTCATCGTCAAAGTAGCCGTATTTCATGGCAGATCTCCTTGTTCTTAAACGTTTAAGTTGATTTACTATAGATTAGTCGAATTCCTGGCAAATTGCAAGTCTTTTTTGCGAAAACGCGGTTCGTTATTTCGCACAAAAATGGCAGCTTGAATTTATGCACCTTGCCAAAAATGAAAAAAGGTCTTGCTTTTCATCAAGAAAAGCGGTATTTTAATTATCGAAAACGATTAAGTTTCATTTCGCTTCAAAAAGAGCCAATCACCTCCGATATGATATTAAACCGTTTTCGTTCGCCGGTTCTGTTTGAGCCCATCCGCAAGGTAATTCGCAGGGCAACCTGCAAATTATAAAAAACACTTATTTAAAACAGGAGGAAACCATGAAAAAGATCATCGCACTTGCACTTACACTC
>CAZMXF010000094.1:0-8191 GCA_964570015.1 uncultured Oscillospiraceae bacterium
TGCGAGATTCTCTATATGGACGATATCCCGAACTCTGCAGCGGTGAATGAAGCGGTAGAGCTTGGGAAAAGCTATGACTCTCCGCAGGCCGGTGCCTTTATCAATGGGCTGCTCGGCAGCTTCCTGCGGGATGAGAAGCCGGCACCGGAGATATGAACGGGGACGATGGGCGTCTCACGCTGACCGTCAGTGAACTGAATGAAGCGGTCAGGTCACTGCTGGAATCCGATCTTCGATTTCGGAACCTGTGTGTCGAGGGGGAACTCTCGAATTACAAGGTCTACCCCTCCGGTCATCATTACTTTACGCTGAAGGACCAGGAGAGCAGTCTGAAGTGCGTGATGTTCCGCAGCAGCGCAATAAAGCTTCGATTCCGGCCAGAGAACGGGATGCGAGTGTTTGTAAGCGGCAGTCTCCGGGTCTATCCCCGTGATGGCGCATATCAGCTCTATTGCACCTCGATTGTTCCGGATGGGGTTGGGGACCTCCAGGTTGCCTTTGAACAGCTCAAGCAGCGGCTCTATGCCGAGGGCCTGTTCGACGAGACCCACAAGAAGCCTTTACCAGTCTTTCCGGGGAGAATTGCGATCATCACTTCCTCTGCCGGTGCGGCGGTCCATGATATGATCCGCATTCTGCGACAACGGTGGCCGATGACCAAGGTCCTGCTGCTGCCGGTACGTGTGCAGGGGGCTGAGGCTCCGGCCGAAATCGCCTCGGCAATCCGCTATGCCAACCGCCATCAGATCGCTGATCTTATCATCACCGGCCGTGGCGGCGGCTCGCTCGAGGATCTCTGGGCATTCAACGACGAGAGGGTAGCCCGTGCAATTTATGCCTCTGAGATCCCGGTGATCTCAGCAGTCGGACATGAACCGGATGTCACCATCTCCGACTTTGTTGCGGACAGACGTGCCTCAACCCCCAGCAATGCCGCCGAGATTGCGGTTCCGGATCAGCAGGAGATACAAGAACTGCTCAGTTCCGTCGCGGCAAGACTGAACCATGCTGTCTCCCGTGACCTGCAGCGGCGCAGACAGAGTCTGGATTCTCTGAAGAACCGCGGTGTTCTCCGGGATGCCTCATCTTTTGTCGATCTGAGACGAATGGATCTGGACCGTATATCTGCAGAGTTGGCGTCGGCAGGACAGAAACTTGTCTTTGAACGGCGGCGGGTTCTGGTGAAACAGGCGGCAGCGCTGGATGCCATGAGTCCACTCAAGGTTTTGAGCCGGGGTTATGTGGCGGCGAACGACAGAGAGGGTGCACCCGTGAACAGCATCCGGCAGCTCAGAAAAGGCGACCGCGTCATGCTGCGTTTCTCCGACGGGAGAGCGGACTGCCTTGTGGAACAACTGGAGGAAGAAAACCGTCATGGCTCGAAAGAAACTGTCATTTGAAGAATCTATGAAGCGTCTGGAGGAGATTGTCCTCCATCTGGAAAAGGGAGATATCCCTCTGCAGGAGTCGATCGCATATTTTGAAGAAGGCACCAGACTGCTTTCCGACTGCAGTTCCATGCTGGACGAAGCCGAACAACTGGTTGTCAAGCTCAGAAAGGGAAATGACGGAGAACCTGAGGAACTTCCGTTTGAAGAGTGATCAGATGAATCAAGCTTATACGATGGAAGAATACCGGCGTATGGTCGAGGAGCGGCTGGAACAGTTTTTTGTCCTCCCGGAATCTGACCCGATGCGAGGCTATGCCGAAGCGGCCAGATACAGTCTGCTCGCCGGCGGGAAGCGCATCCGGGCCATTCTGGTGCTTGAGTTCTGCCGTGTGTGCGGCGGAGACCCGAAGGAGGCACTGGATGTGGCCTGCGCGATCGAGATGCTGCATGCCTACAGTCTGATCCACGACGATCTGCCGTGCATGGACAATGATGATCTGCGGCGTGGGAAACCGACAAACCATGTTGTATACGGCGAATGTATTGCCACGCTGGCCGGAGATGTCCTGCAGGCGGAGGCCTTTGGAACGATTCTGCGCTCTACTCTCCCGGATGAAGCCAGGCTTCGCTGTGCAACCCACCTGGCCAATGCGGTCGGGTTTGACGGCATGTGCGGCGGACAGTACCTGGACATGATCGGAGAGGGAAAGCAGCTCAGTTCAGAAGAACTCAATGATATCAACGCCAGAAAAACCGGCGCCCTCCTGACGGCAGCCTGTGAGATGGGTGTCGCTGCGGCCAGCGGCAGTTCTGCGCAGGAAGAGGCTGCGGCCCGCTTCGGTGCTGCCATCGGCATGGCATTTCAGATAAGGGACGATATGCTCGATGCCCTGAGCAGCGAGGAGGAGCTGGGAAAGCCTATCGGTTCCGACGCAGCGGAACATAAAAACACGTATATGGTACTCCTTGGGAAGGATGCCTGCGCGCATTTGGTGGATCGGCTGACCGCACAGGCATGCGACTGCCTGCGCAGTGCTTTCAGCGGGACGGAGTTTCTGGAAACGCTTGCGACAGAATTGGCGAAGCGAAATCATTGAATTTAAGGGTTTTAGAATAATTGTTTGTATGAATATTATAAATTCGGTTAATTCTTCACTGGACATCAAGCGTCTGTCCGAAGAAGAGCTCGCTGAGCTTGCCAACGAGTTGCGTTGCTTCCTGGTGGAGTCTGTATCCAAAACCGGCGGGCACCTGGCGTCCAATCTCGGCGCTGTGGAACTGACGCTGGCGCTCCATCGTGTCTATAATACCGAAAAGGACCGCATCGTTTTCGATGTCGGACATCAGAGCTATACCCACAAGATCATCACCGGCCGCAGGGATCGGTTCGACACCCTCCGGCAATACGGCGGTCTGTCCGGTTTCCCAAAGCCCTATGAGAGCAGGGATGACGCCTTTATTGCCGGACATGCCTCCAACTCGGTGTCGGTGGCCGTGGGTATGGCGAAAGCACGCACTCTTCTGCATGGAGACTATGACGTCGTTGCTGTGATCGGAGACGGCGCACTGACGGGCGGACTGGCATACGAGGGGCTGGCGGCTGCGGCAGCGAGCCGGGAACCCATGGTCATCGTTCTCAACGACAACAATATGTCGATCGACGCGAATGTTGGCGGAACTGCACGCCTGCTGCAGGGGATGCGGATCCGACCGGGGTATATACGGTTCAAGCGCTGGTACCGGGATGTGTTCATGGGGATGCCGGCGGTATATTCCTTCAACCATGATCTGAAGGAAAAAGTGAAGGATAAACTGCTCCCAGTCAACATGTTCAGCGCCATGGGACTTAATTACTTAGGGCCCGTGGATGGTCACAACCTCAAGGAACTGGAGACGGTTTTCCGTCTGGCCAGGGATACGAAGGAACCAGTCCTGGTCCATGTACTGACACAGAAAGGCCGCGGGGTAGACTATGCCGAGAAACACCCGGAGATCTACCACGGTGTCGGACCCTTCAATGCCCTGACAGGAGAACTCTCGCCGGCCGGCCGATGCTTTTCTGACCGCTTCGGCGAGACGATCTGCTCACTCGCGGAAGAAAAACCGACACTGGTAGCGATCACGGCGGCCATGACCTACGGTACCGGGCTGGACAGCTTTGCTGCCCGATTCCCTGCGCGCTTTACGGATGTTGGAATTGCCGAAGGCAATGCCACGTCCATGGCGGCCGGCATGGCTAAGCAGGGCCTGCTTCCGGTTTTTGCGGTTTATTCCAGTTTCCTGCAGCGCGGCTTTGACATGCTGATCCATGACGTGGCACTACAGCAGTTGCATGTGGTCTTTGCAGTGGATCGGGCCGGACTGGTCGGGAGCGACGGAGAGACCCACCATGGAATCTTCGATGTTGCATACCTGAGGACGGTTCCAGGCATGAAAATCTTTTGTCCCGCGAGTTTTGAGGAGCTCAGTGAGATGCTCAAAACAGCCGTGTGCGATGCAGACGGTCCTGTTGCCGTCCGTTATCCCAGAGGAGGAGAGTGCGGTTACAGCGCGCTCCACCCGGAAAAGGAAACTGTTCTCCAGGAAGGCAGCGACCTCACCCTGGTGACTTACGGGACCATGATCTGTGAAGCCCAGCGCGCTGCCGGGATCCTTGCGGAACGGGGAATATCGACTGAAGTGATCAAGCTTGGCGAAATCAGCGGAGACGACTTCCCGCAGGTGCTGGCTTCTTTGGAGAAGACAGGACTGCTTCTGACTGCAGAGGAGGTCTGTGAGACCGGCTGCATCGGCACAGTGCTCTCCTCGCTTGCCGGGCAGAAGGGGATCCGTTTTCGCTCGTCCCTGCTGAATCTCGGAAAAGGGATTGTGCCCCACGGCGGAAGAGCTCAGTTACTGATGGATTACGGCCTGGATGCCGCATCCATCGCGGAACGGGCAGAAGAGATGCTCCAGGAGCGAGTGCATGAGTAAGACCAGGCTCGATCAGAGAGTCTTTGACCTTGGCCTTGCCGAGAGCAGGGAGAAGGCAAAGGCAATCATCATGAGCGGAGCTGTTTACCTGAACGGACAAAAAGCAGATAAGCCCGGCATGTCAGTCCCGGATGACTGCCTTCCGGAGGTACGCGGCGAGACACTGAAATATGTCTCCAGAGGCGGCCTGAAGCTGGAAAAGGCACTCCGGGTATTTCCGGTCGATGTATTGAAAAAAACCTGTATTGACTGCGGCGCCTCCACGGGCGGGTTTACGGATGTGCTCCTGCAAAACGGCGCCGGACGGGTTTACTCGGTGGATGTGGGTTACGGACAGCTGGCCTGGAAGCTGCGACAGGATCCCCGTGTGGTGAATCTGGAGCGCTGCAATTTGCGCTATCTTACCGCCGAGCAGGTTCCGGAACCGCTCGATATCGCGGTGATGGACGTGTCTTTTATTTCGATCCGGCTGATTCTCCCGGTGATTCGACAGTTTTTGAAGCCGGGTGCGGATTATATCTGCCTGATTAAGCCGCAGTTTGAAGCCGGGCGTGAGCAGGTGGGAAAGAAGGGTGTCGTTCGGGATGCTGCTGTACATCGCAGTGTGATCGAAACTTGTCTGAATGCGGCACGCGAAGCGGGCTACAGTGTGATGGGGCTGGACTGGTCTCCGATCCGCGGCCCGGAGGGAAACATCGAATTTCTTGCCTGGCTGGTCAATGCACAGCGTGAAGAACCCGTATTGGATATCAGCGCGGTGGTGGAAGCCGCACACGGAGGAAAACTATGATAGCGCTCTGTCCGAATCCGTTTCGCGATGCCGGTCTCAGCAAGACCGGAGAATGCCGCTTGCTTTTGTCCGAAGCAGGATATGAGACCTGTGTCTGTCCTGTTTTCACCGGTTCAGACTGGCAGCCGCCGGAGGAAATGACCATCTGTTCCATTCGGGAAGTCCTGTCGCAGCTGACCCATGTAGTGGTCCTGGGCGGCGACGGAACAATTCTGGCTGTCGTGCGTGAACTGGACGGAACGGAGATCCCCATCCTCGGGGTCAATCTGGGTACCAAGGGATTCATGACCAGCATGGAACCGGAAGAACTGCCTGGGATTGTACAGGCGCTGCAGCCGGGAGTGACTGTGAGCGAAAGAATGATGCTGGAGGTATCGCTGCTGCGAAGCGGAGAGTCGATCCTGCATGACTATGCCTTGAACGACGTTGTGATCCACGGCTATGGCGAATGCATCCAGCCAACGGCATGGGCGGACGGAAAAGAGATGTTCTCTTTTTCCGGAGACGGACTGATTGTCGCGACGCCGACGGGTTCTACCGGGTATTCCATGTCTGCCGGCGGCCCTATCGCCGAGCCGGATGCCAAGGCAATTCTCCTGACACCGATTTGCGCCCATACGCTCTCGGCCAAGCCATATGTACTCTCTCCCAAGCGCGCGGTGCGTGTGCTGACTGAAAAGCTCACCGGAAGACGCGCCTATCTGGCGGTGGACGGATACCAGGTCGCAGATCTGGAGAGCGGGGATCTGCTGGAGATCCGCTGCGCGGATCGATGTGTCCCGATGATTGATCTGTGCAAAAGAAGCTTTTTTGAACAGCTGGCAAAGCTGTCATAATGATTTGTCGGTAAGACCCGCATATGCGGGTTTTAAGATACAAAAACGAAGGAAAGGAGGAAAGAAACCGTGAAGAGCAACCGTCAAGCTGTGATTCTGGAGATCATCTCCACCGAAGCCATTGAGACGCAGAATCAGCTGATGCATGCATTGGAATTGCGGGGGATTCACACCACCCAGGCTACACTGTCCAGAGATATCCGTGATATGCATCTCGCCAAAGAGGTTTCCCCTGACGGAGGATACCGCTATGTTGCGACCCGTCGTGAGTCCGGTGATCACCTGCAGCGTCTTCAGAAGATATTCCGGGAAAGCGTCGTGTCCTACGATGTGGCACAGAACCTTTTTGTCCTTCGGACACTTCCGGGGCTTGCATCCGCTGCCTGCAGTGCCATGGACGCCATTGAGGTAGAAGGTCTGGTGGGTACACTGGCCGGAGACGATACGGCGTTTATCGCCATGCGCGACAACGCAGCCGCACTGGCCCTGTTTGAGGAAATACAGCATTTGTTTTAAGTCAGTCAGATATTGGAGTATGGAGAGCCATGCTGCGAGAACTCAAAATTGAAAATATTGCCGTGATTGAACGGGCGGATATCCGCTTCGATGAAGGACTCAATGTCATGACTGGCGAGACCGGCGCAGGTAAGAGCATCGTCATCGACAGTATAGCGGCTCTCACAGGTGCCCGCGTCAGCCGGGACCTGATTCGCAGCGGTGCGGAACGGGCGATGGTGACAGGGGTGTTTGACCGTACGGATGCGGCGGAATGGCTCCGGGAGAATGAACTCGATGAAGATGACGACTCAGATGAGCTGATTATCCAGCGCCGGATCACACGGGACGGCAAGAGCAGCTGTCGTGTTTGCGGAAGTCCGGTCAGCGCACAGCAGCTCCGGGAGCTTGGAAGCAACCTGCTCGAAATCCATGGGCAGAACGACGGACTTCAGCTACTGGATGAAAAACGGCACCTGGCGGCGCTGGACCGCTTTGCCGGTATGGACCTTGAGACATACCGGGAAGCGTATTGTACACTATGCCAAGAGCGGGAGGAGCGGGAACGGCTCAACCTCGATGAAGAAGAAAAGGAATTGCTTTCCCAACGGCTTACCGAGGCGGTTTCGGAACTGGAGCGGGCTGAGCTTCGCCCCGAAGAACGGGAGGAGCTCACCGCACGCCGGGATCTTCTGAGAAATTCCGAAAAACTGACCGAAGCGCTCCATATTGCTTCCGAGGCCCTGAACGGAGAGGAAGGCGCGATGAACGGCGCACAGACCGCGGCCTGGCAATGCCGCCATGCCGCGGGCTATGCACCGGAACTCGGCAGTGCCGCCGATACACTCGAGCAGGCGGTTTTCCTGCTGAGCGATGCCTCGGAGACCCTGCGCGACTTTGAAGAATCACTCAGCTTTTCACCCGAGGAATATGATCGTATCGAAGAACGGCTGCGGGAACTGAGCCGGCTGGAACGGAAGTACCGTAGAAGCCTGGAAGACCTTCCGGCCTATCTCGACGAATGCCGGAACCGGTTGGAGGAAATCAGCTTCTCGGAGGAAAGACTATCACAGTTGGAGCGGGAGATCGCCCGGCAGGAAAAGCACTGCATCGCCCTGGCTCAAGTGCTGCGCGAAAACCGCAGGAAAGCGGCCGGGAAGCTCGCAGTCCTAATCGAGAAAGAACTTCATGATCTGTCCATGCCGGCTGCGCGATTCCAGGTGGAGCTTACACCTCTGACGGAACTCGGTCCTGCCGGACTGGACAGTGCCCGGTTCCTGCTCTCAGCCAACCGGGGAGAATTGCCAGGGCGCATCAGCCGCATTGCCTCCGGCGGAGAACTGAGTCGCATTATGCTGGCCATGAAGCAGGTTCTGTCGCGCTCGGACCCGATTCCGACGATGATCTTTGATGAGATCGATACCGGTGTATCCGGAATTGCGGCACAGCGTGTCGGAGAAAAGCTTGCGGAACTCTCGAGAGAGAAGCAGGTACTCTGTGTGACACACCTGCCGCAGATTGCCGCAATGGCCGACCGGCATGCCGTGATCGTCAAAACCGAGCAGGAAGGCCGGACCCTCACCGAAGTGATTCCGCTGGATCACCTCGGACGCCAGCACGAAATTGCCCGCCTTCACGGCGGCGACAATATCACCGAAACCACGCTGCGTTCTGCAGAAGAACAGCTAGGTTATGCAGCAGAATAC
>CAZMXF010000095.1:0-8188 GCA_964570015.1 uncultured Oscillospiraceae bacterium
GCCAGCATGAACCTAACAACAAGCACAATCACGGGAGCTCCACTTCTGTGATGGAACTACCGTCAGTGCGGAAGTAGTTGCGTATTATCTTTTCGGGTGATAGAATGTTGTAAATCTCAGGAGAGACTATGCTCCCTCATGAAATAGCTGTTTGGAAGAAGTGATTTTTAACCTAACGGGATATTTTAAGCCAGTGTTCCTCACGATAAAATGGTTCTAAAGCTTCACGAATGGCCTTGATATGCTTGCAAACCGCTGCAATACTGATGCCAAGCTTTTCTGCAATAGCCGTTTGTGACCAGCCATCAACCATCAGTTCCAGAATATACTGACGCCGCTCGGACATTGACCGGATGGTCTGCTGCATCTCGCGACTTTCTAACTGCCTTGTAATGTGAACAGATTCTGCATACAAATTATCTGCTTCATCAGCCCGCTCCTTAGCGGTCAGTGGAACCACGATGAGCTTAATGCTGCTCCAAGCCGAGTCGCCCTTTTCCATTGCCTCAAGTTCGTCCGCCGTCTTGTTGGCTTTCCGGACTGATCCCCGCGGATATGCAAATGTATCCGGACTAAGACCATTGTCGGAATTGCCGAACAAGGACAGATTATGTGCCGTATACCGCCAATCACTAGCAATCGCATCATATGCAACTGAGGTATAGAATTCTTCGACGGCCTCCTCCGTCATCCCATTTTTCTTCAGGTAACGGTATTCAGCCATAAACTCTTTTATATACTTCATCCAAAACACCTCCTAAACTTCGTAATACATGTTGCGGATGTAAGCTGCGGCTTCTGCCGTCTCTGCATCCACGCTTCTTCCGTCGTCATACTTCTTGATTCTTGTGCACATGATACTGATGGGTTGGTCAACCAGAAGAAAAACTGCATATTTGTGCGGCCCGCCCCCGGGAGATTTATAGCGCATACTGATAGTGCGAGTTCTCGAGTCGTAAACGGCAATAAGCCGGTTGCAGTCGTCTGCGAACTTCTGCGTAACAGTGGACGGCTCAAAAGCAATTGCACTCTCAATGCCACCCTTAAAGGCGGTAATGCAGTGCACATCCTGAATCATGGCAAACTGCACGAGAACCATGCTCTTACCATAGACGAGGATAGCTGAGTGCTTATTATTCAGCCAGAGCACAGTGGGTTCCTCGAATGCGGGGATAATCGTGGTGTACGCGATAGCGGTGATACAATTCTTCATATGCTGCTCCTTTCCATACGGTGCGTTTTTCTCGGACAAACAAAAAAGCCGAGCGTTGCCCGGGGGAGGGGTAACCCGGGAAACGCTCGGCGACAGGGAGGGTCGACTGGCGAACTACATCATTGTTTTTTCGCTATGAAAGGAACAACTTGTTCTCTCCACAGGAGATTTTCCGCACACGAGGGGGAAGCTTAATCTCAAAAACATGCTTTTTGTGGAAAATAATAACGCTGTGAGCATGCGGGCTGTATTCACCGACGATGCGATTGTGACGGTGGCTGTTCCGGATCAGCTCACTGTCAAAATCATATTCATAGGTTGCGGTGATATCACGGACTTCAACGGACGGCAACGTGTCAAAGTGGAACGGGAACCAAACCTGGATGATGTTGTTGCAGTAGCAGATGTTCAGCACGTCATGCCACTGGTTCCAACAAACAAAGGGAGCGTCAGCGTTTTCTGCTGACCAATTCATGAGGAAATACTGAGACATGATGGATGATCCTTTCCATCACTCCGGAGCGATTGACTGTTTTGTTTTTTGAGCTCACATTCTCGAGATGGTGCCATTATAAACTCTTTTATTATTGCAGTCATTATCGTGCACTTATTCAATTGTTATACTTTCGCTATAAAGATGGTGCGTATTATGATTCCATTTTCTTTTGCGCTCGTTTATTCCGGCCTTATAGGGAATTACACAAGGTTCAAAGATAAAACAAATCTGGATATTATTTGTTTAGGACATTATAAAGACGAAGAGTTCACGCCAGACGAAATGCCATTCGAGGCGAGCAATGCATCGGTTTATGTGCGAGGCATACGAAAGTTCCCAAAAACCAGAACTGCAGAATTGTCCATAGCTGTTCTAAAAGAAAGGCTTCCTTTGCTCGAGCATTCAGAGCCACAAATGGCAGTATCAAGATTCCATACCTATTTGAAAACTAATAAGGAAATCGCCATAAGCGATGAACAACTGCATTCGCTTGAAAAAATCATCGTAACCACAAGAGATCCATATTCTTACATAGCAGAAGCATTAGTTATGGCTTTTTGCTATCAAAAAGAATTGACGATCAAAGAGGCGCAATATGTGGCTGAGTTCTACCAGAAATTATGTGCTCAGACAGGAGTAGAGAATCTCTTTGCGCCCCCAGACAGCCAAAATAGCCAGCATCAAATAATCAAAGCTAACCCCAGCGCATTATTCTCGGCACTTTGCCAATTAGGATATTCTGCGGACTATGTGAGCTATGGAGATGATTTTTGGCACTCGTTCGGAATAGTCAATACACCTAGCGCTGCAAAAACTAGGGCCTTCCTCCGTTATTATCTCCATGAGTTATTCAAAGATACGATAGATGAGGACATTGGGATCATTGCACTTGGCATTAACCGCTATGCGCAAGTAGAGAAATCCATTCTCAGACGCCGTGAATACTACCTGAAGAACAGTTTCTACTTGAACCATAAAATGGGCGTACACTACTATCCGTTTATATGGATGGACGAAGTTCGGAAAAAAGATTCGCTAGCGCTACTAAACAATGACGAAAACAGAGTTATTAAAAATCTGGCCGCTCATTTGAACGAGGTTTTTTTCCAGGCGCGCAATTCTCCGGAGCGCACGACAGAAGCGTTAACAACTGAAATTCATCTTCTTTGTAATATTGCTGAAAAACAATTTCCTTTGAAAGACAATATATCGGAGACAGAAGTCTTTTTTGATGAAAAGAAATATGGGCCCCGCCAAGACTTTAATCTGAAAGCAAGGACATTGCAAACCGGCGAATGGCATTCAACGTGCGACAACCCTAGTTTTGAGCTCGAATTAAATGCCGCCAATGAAGATGATTATTCATATGCCGGTGTACCTTATGACTTTGAACTCTATTATAAAAATACGACCGGAAAAACAATTAAAGCGTACATCCGCTGCGAAATCTGGCCCAGAATTATGGACCATTTTAACAAAACGGGAGAAGTTTATTATGGAGAGTTCATAGAAGAGGGCATAGGTAAATATGTGGATTTGGAATCATCGTTGAATGTTGTCCTTGATTGCTCTGATGACCTGTTTTTGCGTTTTAGAGGAATTACGAACGGAGCGAGTGATCGCTTAGCGGATTGTATCAATAATGACGATAGTATGTCTTTCCGCGTAACTATTACTGATGAGGCAGGATATCATAAGTATTCCGACTGCGCCTTTTACTGGTGGGAGTATTGACCTCAAAACACGAGCGTAATCTTGATTTTTTAGGCAAAATATGCTATAATGTATTATGTAAACCAATTTGAGAGGTTTATGGATATTAAAATCTGATGCTTACAGCCGCAGAGTCGAGGAATCCGACGAAGATCCTTCAGCTCTGCGGCTGAGTCTATCTCTCCGCAGGAAAAACTTCTTTGGGAGGGATAAACTATGCCGAATTATTATATGTCAGGTTACTTTACTACGGAAATGAGTTGTTTTCCAAGTAAGCTCAACGAGTTGTTGACGCAAACGGGCTTAGATACAAAACAGTTAGCAGGCCATATTGGAGTTTCTGAAAGAGAAATTATAAACTGGAGGCGCCTTGAGTCTTGGATGCCGCCAGAATATACGCTCCCGAGTCTCGAAACGGTTATCAAAGTTGCCGACTTCTTCTGCGTGCCTCTTGACTTTTTAGTTGGTCGTTGCACAAAAACGGAATCAGAAAATCTTCAAGAATATTTTGCGGAACAATTTGAAACGCTCCGGAGAGATTGCGCGTTTGATGAACCTTGGCCGTATAATTTGGTCACCACCATTAACGGTGGCGCGCCCGTAGAATTTATACTGACAGAAGACCGAGAGAATGGCCTGTATTACGCTCTGTCAGTTCTGAATGATCGGGAAAGAGAAGCTGTTGTCTTGAGATTCAAAGAGGGCAAAACCCTCGATGAAATAGGAGCAGTTCTCGGGAAGTCAAAGGAGCGAACTCGTCAAATTATCAGCAAAGCCATTCGCAGATTAAGACACCCCTCTCTATCCAGGTTCGTCAAGTTGGGCTTCAATTTAGCCTGTGAGGATGATATCGCTAATGAAAAGCGAAAGGAAATCCGCTTGATCGAACAGCGTATAAAAGAGCATGAGGCGCGGAAGCATTCGCTTGAAGAACGTATCGTGGAGTTTCTGTCTATCTACTACGATATTCCTTCAGATCAGCTTGCGGAAACCCTTAGAGCAATGGATTATCCCCTTGAAAACTTGGGGCTATCAACCAGAGCGCAAAATGCCCTCGAAAAAGCAGGGATAAAAACATATGGCGATCTCGCTACGATGTCAAAATATGATTTACGTATGCTGAGAGATGTCGGCGAAAAAGCCTATGCGGAAATTACTGAAAAGTTCCTTAAAGGGTCAGGAATTGATCTCCGCAAGAATGAGTGAAAATAGCATCAAAACCTTACCGCCCGGGGAACTTCCCCGGGCAAAACCTTGATTTTATCATTCGCATCGTCTCCCTTGAGGCGGGGCGATAATACAATCAAGGGGGTTGTCCTTCAAAATGGAACAGAAACTTATTTTTCCGCATGGAAAGAAAACGCAATCCACACCGGTTCCGGCATCACCTTTGCTCCGGAGGACTTCTATGTCCTTGATGAGCAAGGCAGAAGAAAGGAATTCTTCACCTGGGATGAGGCCATGCAGCTTGAGAGGGAAATTCTCCGTCCCAACGGATGGAGACTCTCAACCTTGCAAGATTGGGCAAAAGTAGGCCATGAATTCAAAACTTCAAGAAACATCCGCGAGAAACTCCATCTTGGTCTCAATGGCCTCATCTGGTGGGATAAGATGGAAAGGTGCAATGAGGACCCGGATAGCGTTACTACTCCGTGCGCTTGGGGCGACTACGGCTTCTATTGGTCGTCTACGATGATCAATGGCGTCGGTGTGTACCGCCTGTACCTCGATGATTCGCTCATCCGTCCGGCACGCAGCAGCAACTATCGCAACTACGGCAGCTCTGTTCGTTGCGTTGCGCAGTAGTGATTAAGTTTCGTTTTCCGCGATTCTAATACCCATACTCATAATTACGGAAAATAGCGTCCTGAGCTTAAAGCGAAAGGATGCGGGAAACTGTTCCACCGCCCACGGGCTTAGTCCCGTGGTTTTTCATACCGCCCCTTATCAATCATCCCAATCCTTACAATTTGCGTCTCTAAAAAAGCTTTATAGCTGATCAGGAGGTCAATGCAGGTCTTAATTTTCTCATGTTGTGCGCCAGAATTGATCCAAAGCACATAGACGCTGCGGAACTGACTGGCAAAAAGACCACACAGCCTGTCGGCAACCGCAGCGCCAAAGCGCTCCCAATTTGGACGCAGGATTGTTTCTGCCGGCTCTAATACCGTCCGCCAAAATTCATCGCTAAATCTGCGGACAGCAAATTCCCAGAGGCAAGCATTTTCTGGGTTTTCAAGGTACCGCCGGAATATCCGAAACAACACAGCCTCAAGATCTGTTCCTTGTTTTACGGAAGCCAGACAATCCTCCAGTAGTGTGATCTTCGTCCATAACAGCACGGAATCCCATGAGGTAAAGCTGCCGCCAAACATATATTCTGGCAAACCCGCTGCTTCATAAAACGCTTTTTTCTCCTCAAGTATCGTCTCTTCTCCGTTTACGTCCATCATGTGGAGCCATTCCATTATCAGAGACCGCAACGCCGCCTTGTTGGGCTTTTTGTTTCTGCGCCTGGTTCGCGCGCTGTTCAGATCTTCTATGCGTTGATGGAAAGAATTGATCTCGTTCTTTATGGAATGACTCATACTTCTAGCCTATCAAGCTTATGGTATTTGTAGTGGCCTTTCTTTCCAAAATCACAGCTTGAACCTAACATTTTGCAATATCGCCTAAACGCTCATGCCTTTACTGCATTATTCTAATAAGAAAAGAAAGGACGGCTATGGCCAATATTGTCAAAGAAATCTCAGAAAAAGTCTCTTCTTTCGAGATAACAGGAAAATCCATCCAACCCTGCAGCTCAGCTTCTGCTCCACCGCCAAAACCCGCCAATCTCGGCGGAAAATATAATCATGAAATGTACGAACAAGCTATCGAAGGGTTAATCTTCGCCCTAAAAAAATGCGACGGCGATATAACCGCCGTCACAAATGACCATATTACAGCTTCTGTCGATATTGAACCAGTTGCCCTTGCTCATTATTACAAAGATGCCCAGGGCATCCTGAAAGACATCCATAAGGACATTAAAGCCCAAATCGCAGAAACCGAGCGCGTTATGGAAATGCTATACCCAGACGCCGCAATTCGTCGCCTTTTCCAAAATCTCCAAACACAGCCTCGTATGTTGCATGTGTCTGTTCTGATACAGGATTTTTCTTTCTGGGAGAAAAATCTGAGACCCTTCATCCGCTATGCCGCCGAGAGCTGGGCTGGTTTGCCGGACAAGACTTGGCTGTATCTGTACCGTCAGCTCTGCCATCAATTCATGTCAGTTCTGGAAAAATGGCAAGAAAGCAACTTCTCCAAAAGCCGCCAAGAGGAATGCGCGGATCTCTTACGCTTCTGGGTCGACGCAGACTTCTCGGTTGCCCAGAATGCCACCATCTTGATGGAGTAATTCACCCGCAAAGCTCCTGATACCTCTTCATCAGTTCCGCCACGCAGGAACTCTCCGTCGTATCTTTTACGCTCATGCCATAAGCTTCCATAACCGCCCGATCATTCTTTTGATGCGCCGTGCGCAGTTCCGGCGGCATGGTCAGCTCTTTATACAGGTCCGCCAGCGAAGCATCCGGATACAATGCCCGGGCATCAAGGATGCCTTGCGCCGTTTGTTCGATTTTCTGTCTTTGCGCCTCTGTCGGCGTAGGCCAGGGGAAATTGTTATAGACAACGTTGATGGAATAATCGTAGTCACTTTTCATGCGGCCACAGGTTGCCCGCATCCACGCCATATGGACATTGGACTCCAAGACTCCAAAATGGTAAAGCGTAGTGTCCGGCATTAACCGTAGTTTGTTGCTGCAGAGCACAGAATCATCCATATAGCCCATAGGTACATACTTTCTGTTTTGGGAAGACACTTCCGGAATGACGATATAGTTGCCTTTGGGCATGTTCTCTACGTGGAAACGCGTTGGCCTGTCAGCTATTTTCCGAGTCCCCGCACTCGGGCTTTTTAAGCGGTAATCACGAACAGCTTGTACTCGTTTGAGGCACTCCGGCATTTTATTGAGCTCTGAAGGAGAACAGTCTCCGAGCCAGAGGCAAAATCTCGGTTTGCGGTTAATGTATTCTCGCGAACCGTACCATGGATGGAAATACGCCGCAGAAGCCGGTTCCTTTTTGATAAACGCTTCCATCTCTTCCTTGGTAAAGAGATAGTTTCCGTCATCAATTGGTTTATTTCCGATGCCAATTTCCGGAGAAGCACACAGCGGTTTGTTCCGGCTGTAAACAAAGATGTTTTCTCCGTCAAGCAGGTATCCGTTGATATTCTTCGCCTCATTTTTCTGCTCACCGTTAAAGATATACTTCGGGCGAACATCCGTATGGCTAAACCCAATAATCACGCAATGCACGTGTGCTTTCAGGCTGGCCTCGCTGTCCCAGCGGAAAGTCCGGTAGGCAAAATTGATCTTCAATCCGTCGGCAAAGAGCGGTGGCCAGAGATTAGCCACTTGTTCTCCCTGAGATACGGAATTGGTAGAAACCAATGCCGCACGGATCTGAGTTCCTTTCATAAACTCCGACGCCTTCTTGTACCAGCAGCAGACATAGTCGAGATTTCCCACGTTCTTCCAGTCTTTGCCGAAAGTGTCGAGAATATCTTTCTTCTGCGAGCTTTCCTCTTTCATCATTCTGGCACCGGAGAACGGAGGATTGCCCATAATAAAGGACAGCTTTTCTTTTGGTACGACGGAACCCCATTCTCTCTGCAAGGCGTTGGCCTCAACAATCGTGGCATTAGTTCTGAGCGG
>CAZMXF010000096.1:0-8176 GCA_964570015.1 uncultured Oscillospiraceae bacterium
GGATCAGCCACTGGATATCGGCATAATAGATTTTTTCTCGGCTTAGATCCCCGGTGCGCATCATACCGTCATGGGCATCGAACAGCGAGCGGATCGTATCAACATTTCGCATTGCGGTCACCCTATAAGTTTCAGCTAAACTATTTCTTGAAGCGGATACTTTTCTATGATAATAGTATACTCTGGCTGTAATTCTTGTCAATATAAAATTTGCATTAATAATAATTTGAAGCGGATGGTTTAGTAATTCTCTTTGATAATTCATCTACATAGGCGGAACGGAAACGCTGACCTTGACCTAGATCAAGGATGCTTTTAGTGCGGATTTGAAAGATCTCGCTCCACCACAACCTCCGAAATCGCAAGGATTTCAGGGGTTCTTTCATTTTGTGCCACAAATTGTGCCATAGATTTAGAGCGGATTATTATTGCTATTGTATCTCGTAGTCCGGCTTTTTTTCAGCATATTCTTCTGAGCACATCGGTGAGCTTAAAACGCTCGTTTTCTCTCTGACACGTCCTTGCAAGCTGTATGGCAAGTCCGAAGATACAGGAAACAGCACCCCATCTGTCAGTTATCATAGTTCTGACAGATGGGGTGTTTATTTATCATAAGAACTCAGCTCGCAGTTACAGCTCGACACAGACGGTGGCGATGTATTCCGTCCTGGCTTCTGTCGTGATACCCGGATCAGCCAGCCGGAAGCTTCCGTCCGTTCCGTTCATGAAGTGGCAAAGGGCGATGCCCATGTCCACTTTCTGCAGGTCGCCGGTGGCCGAACTGACATAACCCTTGTCATGCTTCAGATAGAAGTGGTAGTTTGTCCCTTCCCGGACCACCCGCCAAGGCTGTCGGTTCACCGCCGAAGGGGCAAGCCGCACCATCTCCAGTGCCTCTGCCGTTTTCGGGTTCTCTTCCTGAAGCGGGATATAAAAAGCCTTGTCGAAGAAAACCTCGGACGGGGCTTTCCGCTCATCCGCCTTCGCGCCCTTCCGCATCAGGGTCTCCCGCATCGACATTTTCTGTGCCGGGTAACCCAGTGGGCTCATGCAGGGCATCATCTGATTCTCTCCCAGGCCGGCGGCTTTCTCGAACAGTTCCCGCTTCATGGTCCCGCCGATCCAGGTCGTGCCGATCCCAAGCGACCAGGCGTAGAGCACCAGCTCCTCAAACGCGAAGCCGAACGCTTCCTCCGCATGGGGAATTTTCTCTACTTTTGCCGCCACAAACATGGTCTCTCCGGTCAGGACCGGGCTCGAGAGTCCTTTCTCCTTTGCGTCCATCAGGACGAACTCAACCGGGATGTCATACGGATTTCGGATGTTTTCCGCAAACCGGCTGATTTTCTCCAGGTCCTCCGGGGAGAGCGGCTTCCCGTCGAAGGTTCTGACGCTTCTTCTTGTTCTTACCGTTTCCAAACTGAACATGTGCGGACACGTCCTTTCCGTTTTTGATAATCAAGGGTGTAGTTCAGGATTTCGGGGTGTGCAGTTCGCGGCACACCGTTACAAAGCTGATCCCGGCTGCAATCGCCAGGGCAATGATCAGCGTCTGGTGGGCATGTGCTCCCGCCCCGGTCAGATTGCCTTTCACCGCGCAATCCATCGCGTAATACAATGCGCCTCCCGGTACCAGCGGGACCACACCCGGGATCACGAACAGGGTCGCCGGACATTTCTGCAGATGGGCCATCAGTTCTGCATAAGTCACCGCAAAAATGGAGGCACAGAGATTGGCAAGAAACAGGCTGGGGATCAGCGCATGAACCCCGAGATAGATTCCCCAGGTGATCATTCCGCCCAGCGCTGCCGGTGCAAGGTGTTTGGCTCGCAGGCCAAAAAGCAGCGCAAAGCCCAGCGAACCGATCGAAGCTGTTGCCAGCTGAGTCAGAATATGTTGCATTTCCGCCGTCCTCCTATATGACCAGTTCGACGATCAGCAGCGCGGTCATGAATCCCCCCGCCAGTGCCGCCGCCCAGATCAGGCTTTCGGTCAGGCGGATGACACCGGAGATCGTATTGCCGCCCAGCATGTTCCGGATCGAATTGGTCATGGCAATTCCCGGAATCAGAAGCATGATGTCACCGATCAGGATCATATCCATATGCAGCTTCGGCACCAACTCGCACAGAAGGCCGACTCCGAGCCCCACCAGCAGCGAAATCAGGAGGTTCGACCCCGTGATGCTGATCTGCGTCCTGTTGAGCTTTTTCTGCAGCAGACAGATCACAACCGCGAACACCGAAGTGGCCAGCGCATCCCAGACGCTCCCGCCGAAGAACACCGCAAACCCGCCTGCCGCCAGGATACTGCCCCAGAAGATCACGTTGTCCGGCTTTTTCCCCGATGCCACATGTTCCAGCCGCGCCCGCATCTCGTTGAGCGGAATCGGCTCGGCACAGCAGGCCCGGCTGAGATCGTTCAGCTTCTCCAGGCGGTAGAAGTCCGTCCCGGCGCTGGAGTAGATCCGCCTTGTCTCGGTGATGCTCTCTTCATCCGTAAACTCCATGGTCAGGCTGATGATTGACGGAATGACGAAAACGTCCACATGCCTCGCGCCGTAGGCCCGGCCCATCCGCACGATGGTTTCCTCCACACGGCTGATCTCTGCGCCGCAGTCCAACAGGAGTGCACCCATATCCAGCAGGCATTCTGCCAGCTCTGTCTGTTTTTCTTTCGTGAGAGTCATGAACTCCCTCCGTCCGGTTTTTTACTCCGCCCAGAAGACCCTGTTTTCCTTGCGGTCTGCGGCTTTCGGCAGATCGCCGTCGACATAGCCGACGATGCAGTGGCCGATGCCTTCCCAGTCGCCTTCGATCCCGAGCTCTTTCAGGATCGCCTTGCCCTCTTCGGAGGCAAATTCCTCTCTGGCACGGTTGATCCAGCAGCTGCCGAAGCCCAGGTCATATGCGGCCTGCATCAGGTTCCCCATGGTCAGGCTCCCGTCGTATACGTGGTTGGGACTCGACTTATCCGCCAGGACCAGCAGTACCACCGGTGCGCCGTAGAAGGGGTCGAAGCCCTCCTTCCACCCGCCGATCACGCGGTTCATCTCCATCAGGCGGTCACGCAGTTCCCTGTTTGTGATGGCGACGACAATGGAAGACTGCATTGCATGGCCGCTCGCTGCATAGAGTCCGGCCTGAATGATCTTTTCGATCTCCTCCTTCGGCGGCATCTCGGCTTTATACTTGCGGATGCTCCTGCGGTTCAGGAGGCTTTCATAGCATTCGTTCATTATGCTTCTCCTTTCGGTTTTATCAGGTGTTTGTCCATATTCTATCAGATAAAACCAGCAGATGCAATCACGAATAGCGGAAGACAGCTTCCGAGCTCCCGATCGATGTTTTTCACCGGGTTTTTTCCGCACCCGATTTACAAATAATTGAAAATCGGTTATGATAGAGGGAAGGGCACGCCCCCCTACAACCTTGAACGGAAGGATCTGATCGTATGCAGACAGCGGCGCTGATCGTCGCGGCGGGAATGAGCTCGCGCATGGGAGACTTCAAACCGATGCTGAACATCGGCTCCATCTCCATCGCCCAGCGCGTGGTGGCTTCTCTGCAGCAGGCCGGCGTGAAAAAGATCGTGATGGTCACGGGATACAACGCCGTCCAGCTGGAACGGCATCTGTCCGGTCTGGGGATCGTCTTTCTCCGGAACGAGGACTATGAGCATACCCAGATGTTTGAGTCTGCCTGCATCGGTCTCTCTTATCTGGAGGACAAGTGCGACCGGCTTCTCTTCACCCCGGTGGATATTCCCCTCTTCACGGCTGCAACGCTGCAGCTGCTTCTGGAGAGTGACGCGCCGCTCGCCTGTCCAGTCTGCAATGGGAAGCGCGGGCATCCCATCCTGATCTCTTCTTCTCTCATTGGCAGCATCCTCGCCGACAGTGGGGAGGACGGCCTTCGCGGTGCACTGGATCGCTGCGGTGCGCCGATGACAGAAATAGCGGTGGAAGACCGCGGTGTTCTGCATGATGCGGACACCCCGGAGGATTATAAGGCGTTGCTGCGCTATCATAACGAACAGCTTGCACGCCCGCAGGTCAGTGTCGCGCTGGTGCGGGAGCTTCCCTTCTTCGACCAGCGGACCGCAATGCTGCTGCACCTGGTAGAGGAGACCGCTTCGGTACGGACCGCCTGCCAGCGCATGCAGATGTCCTACTCCAGCGGCTGGAACGTGATCCATGCACTGGAAAGCCAGCTGAACCACCCCCTCGTCCGGCGCAGCCAGGGCGGAGCCGGCGGCGGCGGCAGCAGCCTCACGGAAGCCGGGATCGCCTTCCTGCGCCAGTACGATGCCTATGCCTCGGCAGTCCGGGACTTCGCCGTCGAGCACTTCGACGAATACTTTGGAGGGCTTTTCTGATGCGTTCTGTTTATCTCGTCCGGCATGCGCTGCCGAATATTCCCATCGGTGCACGCTGGTGTGTCGGACATACCGATCTCCCCCTGGGCACCGTCGGCCGGATGCAGGCAGCGCTTCTCCCCTTTGTGCCCGTACTGCGGGACAAACCGGTTTTCTGCAGCTACCTCTCCCGTGCTCTCGACACCGCCCGGCCCCTGTGCGCCGAGCCGATGATCCGGGACGGGCTGGAGGAGCAGGATATGGGTGTCTGGGACGGGCTGTCCTTCGACGAGATCATGGTCCGCTATCCGGAACTCTATGCCGCCCGGGAAAAGGATCCCACCCTCTGGCCGGAGGACGCGGAGGACATGGTCTCGGTCGGCAAGCGGATGAGGGCCGCGCTGCTGCAGTGTCTGGAAGAAACCGAGGGTGATATCGTCGTCGTGAGCCACAAGTCCGCCATCGACAGCATCACCGGCCAGCGCCCGAAACTGCTGCACACGTCCATCTCCCGTGTAGGCTGGGACGGAACGGAGCTGACGCCCCTGGAGGTCGGGCAGCTCCCGCATCCGGACCTGACAGACGAGGTCTGTACGGCGGTACTGCAAGCCGCCGGGACACCGGAGCACGTGATCGCGCACTGCCGTGCCGTGGCCGAAGAAGCGCTGCGTCTGGCAGACCGGCTTCCGCCCGGAGGGGCGCTGCCGGACCGGTCATTGCTGTATGCCGCCGCCCTGCTTCACGACATCGCGCGCACTGAGCCCGGGCACGCTGAAACCGGTGCCGCCTGGATCCGCGCCCTCGGCTATCCCGAAGTCGCCGACGTGATTGCGCAGCATCATGATTTTGAAGGCTACGCCCCGGACGAGGCCGCGCTGCTCTTTCTCGCCGACAAGTATATTCAGGGTACGGACCGTGTTTCTCTGGAAGAGCGCTTTGCCGCCAGTGCCGGCCGCTGTATCGGCGCGGAAGCCCTGGTAGCGCACGACCGGCGTTATCAAACCGCGAAAAGGCTTGAAAAACAGATTCTGTCAAGATAAAATATCCCTGTCAGCAATCATACTTGAATGATCATAGAGCAGGAGTTGATAAGCATGTCCAATCTCTATTCCGATATTCTCTCTCAAATTGCCCGGACCCGGCCCGTCACGGTGGAGACCGTCATCCGGGGTGAAGCCGGCCTGATCGCCGATGGGCTGCAGCGCCGCCTGGTTTCGGGCGTCACCCCCGTGGTGGACCCGAAGGGCAGACGCTTTGCCCGCGTGACGGCCGAATATGACGGCGACCTCCTCACGGTCTGTGAGCCGGTTATGCCTCGCGAGCGGCTCATCGTCCTCGGCGGCGGGCACATCGCCCTGCCGGTCTGCGAGTTCGGAGCCAAGTGCGGCTTTGAGGTCCATGTAGTAGACGACCGTCCGGATTTTGCCAACCGGCACCGCTTCCCGGACGCAGCCGAAGTCATCTGCGACAGCTTTGAAAACGGCATCCGCCGTCTGGAGATCACGGCCTTCGACTACGTCGTCGTCATCACCCGCGGTCACCGTCATGACGCGGACTGCCTCCGCGTGCTGCTACCCGGTGAAGAACCGGCCTATCTCGGCATGATCGGCTCCCGACGGCGGACAAAAGGGCTCCTCGAAATGCTGAAAGAGGAGGGCTTTGACCCGGACCGTCTCTCGAAGATCTGCACACCCATCGGCCTGGACATCGGCGCCATCACGCCGGCGGAGATCGCGGTTTCCATTCTCTCCGAGGTCATCGCCTACAAGCGCAAGCCCGAGCACGGCGCCCCCGACCGCTCCTGCTCCGACTCCGACCTGGAGCTCTCGACGCTGGAGTATCTGGCCGAAAACCACGATCCGAAGGCCATTGTCACCGTAGTCGAAACCAAGGGTTCAACCCCCCGCGGCACCGGGGCCAAGATGTCCGTCAGCCCGCTGGGCAAGGTCACCGGCTCCATCGGCGGAGGCTGCAGTGAGGCGGCCGTGATCCAGGACGCCGTACGCATCATCGGCACCGGCCGGTACCGGCTCTTCGACATCGACCTCACCGGCGAGGTCGCCGAATCCGACGGGATGGTCTGCGGCGGCACCATGCGCGTCCTCATCGAGGACGGCAGCGAAGCCTGAAAGCTTTCCACCTGATCCGGCAGAACAAATCACCCCGGTACAGATCCAGAGATCCGTACCGGGGTGGTTGGTTTATTCATATAGCAACAGGACATTTGCCGGGGCAATCCCCAGCGCTTCCGGGAACTCCCGGGGGCGTTTTTCTTTGTTGAGTCTCCACCAGACCGGTGCGCTGTCCGGTGCCTGTCCCGCATAGCGAAACTGCAGGATGACCTCAAAGGGCTCCTCCATCTCTTCCACATACGTGACCGGAAAACGGTTCTGCTGGGTCTGGGTATTGAAGTAGTGTGCACGGATGCCGATCGCGGTGAGCCCGTCCCGGACCTCCTGTGCGGTCTGAAACCGGATTCCCCAGGCGGGAATCTCCACCTCACGGTCTCCGGCTTTTACGGCCGGGACAATGTTCTTGCAGCCGGTGAGGACCGCCGCAGGTACACTGCCCGGATCTGCAAACAGTTCCTTGGTATCCTTGATGGTGAGAAGCCGTCCCCGATCCATCACGGCGATCCGGCTGCTCATGTTGTAGGCTTCTTCTCTGCTGTGTGTCACCATCAGCACCTCGCGCCCGAAGCGCTGCAGCATATCCCTCAGCTCGATCTTCAGCGAGTCGCGCAGGTGGGCGTCCAACGCAGAGAAAGGCTCGTCCAGCATCAGCATCCGCGGCTCGTTCACCAGGATCCTTGCCAGGGCAACGCGCTGCTGCTGACCGCCGGAGAGCTGGGCCGGACGATGATTTTCCAGTCCTTCCAGCTGCATCAGCTTCAGCATCTCCGAGAGCTTCTGCGCCTTCTCCGCCCGGTTCTTTTCCCGGTGCAGGCCGCAGAGGATATTCTGCCGCACCGTCATGTTCGGGAAGAGCGCGTAGTTCTGGAACAGATAGCCGACCTGCCTCTCCTGGGGCGGGAGGTTGATGTGCTTCTCAGAATCATAGAGCACTACGCCGTCCAGTTCGATATGCCCGCTGTCCGGTTTCTCGATCCCGGCGATGCACTTGAGGGTAAAGCTCTTGCCGCAGCCGGAGGCACCCAGCAGACAGGTGACTCCGTTCTCCGCTTTGAAGGTCACATCCAACGTAAAGGCACCGAGCGTTCTGTGGATATCGACGATCAGACTCATGCCTTCACCGCCTTCTTCTGCCTTGCCTCCAGCATGTTCACCGTGAGCAGCACGACTGTGCTGATGGCGAGGTTGATGAGAACCCAGAACATGGCCCCTTTCTCGTCGTTGGTCCGCCAGAGCTGATAGACCGTGGTGGAGATGGTCGCCGTGCGTCCCGGGGTATAGCCGATCAGCATGCTGGTTGCTCCATATTCACCCAGGGCGCGGGCAAAAGCCAGCACCGTTCCCGCCAGGATCCCCTGGCGGCAGGCGGGCATGCGGATCCGCCAGAAGATGTAGCTGTTGCTGAGCCCCAGGGTCTGTCCGGAATAGGCCAGGGTCTGATCAAAGCTCTCAAAAGCTCCCCTCGCCGTCCGGTACATCAGCGGGAAGGCAACCACCGAGGCCGCCAGCACGCCGCCGTACCAGGTCATGACGAACTTGATGCCGAACTTCAGCAGGAAGATGCCGAGCGGGCACTTCACACCGAAAACGAGCAGCAGAAAATAGCCACAGACCGTTGGCGGCAGCACCATGGGCAGCGTCAGGATCACGTCCAGAACGCCCTTGACAACACGGGGCAGTCTGGATG
>CAZMXF010000097.1:0-570 GCA_964570015.1 uncultured Oscillospiraceae bacterium
TTTTTCTCCGGAGACGGAGGCGCGCACTACTTCTCCCTGCTGCTTCGATACGCAGAATAAACCATAAGGGGTGCCCTTTCCCGAGCACCCCTGATTTTTATTCGTATTTTGCTTTCATCTTCTCCAGAAACCTGTCGTTGAAAATGATGCAGCGTTTGTGAATCCCTTCCCCGATTTTTTCCTTCCTTGACCATGCCGTAACGGAAAACGTCAGCACCCTTTTGTCAACAGCAATGAGCTCGCTGTCCACCCATACCTTTTCACCGATCGGCGTTGCCGCCAGATGATCGACCTCCAGACGGATGCCGACTGTCCCCTGCCCTTCTTCCAGATACGGTGCAACGGATTCCTTGCACGTCTTTTCCATCAGGGCAATCATACACGGGGTGGAAAACACATCCAGCAGCCCGCTGCCGACAGACGAAGCGACATTGCTCTTATCCACCATCGTTTCCGCATATCCTTTGATTCCGATTTCCATATTCTTCTCCTTCCAAAACTTCATACTCTTCCCTTTTTTCGATTTCAAAACAGGAACCTGCAGGTTAAGTATACCACAGGTTCTCTTAC
>CAZMXF010000097.1:580-4406 GCA_964570015.1 uncultured Oscillospiraceae bacterium
GAAAATGTTTCCTGACCCTTCTCCCTAAGCAGACCATCTCTTCTCCTGTACAATTGGTGCCGTTAACCCGGATCTCTTTTCCCGGAGGTCCGGGTTGTTTAGAGCAGTATACATAATATTGTAAACAGGCCATAATGGTTGCCATAATAAGATTGCCATAATAATTCATTTTCCACAAGAAAAATGTGACTCTTTCCGGAAATATCCCATAGAAAAATGTTAATAACGGTTGAAAATTCCCCGAGAAAAATGTATACTGTTTCCGTCATCGCAAAGGGAGGTCCGTGGAATGGAGAGAGAAATCTACGGGAAGCTTCTTGAATGGAAAACGTCATCCGATAGGAAGCCGCTGATTCTCAATGGTGCGAGGCAGACAGGAAAAACGTGGATTTTAAAGGAATTCGGAAAAAAAGAATACAAACATCTTGCCTATATCAATTGTGACAATAACCCGGATATGCAAAATGTTTTTACGGATTTCAACCCGGATAGACTGATCAGGGTCTTTTCTGCAATAACCGAAACTGCAATCACAGAAGGGGATACCCTGATTGTCCTCGATGAAATTCAGGAAGTGCCTCTCGGTCTGACTGCCTTAAAATACTTCTGCGAGACCGCGCCGGAATATCATATTGCTGTTGCCGGGAGCCTTCTGGGAATCAGTACGCATAAGGGCAGCGGATTTCCGGTCGGCAAGGTGGATGAGCTGAATCTTTATCCGCTTTCTTTTCGGGAATTCCTGATGGCACTTGGTAAAAATACTCTTCTGGAGTTTATCGACAGCCATCGATGGGAGGAATATTCTGTGCTGAAGGATTCTTTCAGGGATCTTCTCATGCAATACTATTATACCGGAGGGATGCCGGAAGTGGTCGATCTGTATGCAAAAACGAAAAACATACAGGAGGTCAGAAAGATTCAGAACAGGATTCTTCTCGATTACAGGAGAGATTTTTCAAAACATGTTCCTGCAAATCTGCTTCCGAAAGTGAATCTTGTTTGGGATTCCATTCCCTCACAGCTTGCAAAGGAAAACAAAAAATTTGTTTACGGGATGATAAAGAAAGGCAGCCGCGCGAAGGACTTTGAAGATGCAATTCAGTGGCTGATCGATGCCGGGCTTGTTTATAAAGTGAACAGGACGAAAAAAATACAAAAGCCTTTGAAGTTCTATGAAGATTTCAGTGCCTTTAAGCTGTTTCTCAGTGATCTTGGCCTGCTGGGAGCTATGTCTGATGTGCCTGCAAAGGACATTCTCCTGGGCAGCCGTGCGCTTGTGGGGTATAAAGGTGCTCTTACGGAGCAGTACGTCCATCAGCAGATTGTTGCATGCGGCATAAAACCGTATTATTACACCAATGAAAATTCAACGATGGAAATTGATTTTGTCATTCAGAAGGAAAATGTCCATCCGATTGAAGTGAAAGCGGAAGAAAACCTGAAATCCAAAAGCCTGCAGTCTGTGAGGCGGGAGAATGGGGAAATGACGGCGTGGAGGTTTTCCATGTCGGATTATCGCGATCAGAGCTGGCTTGTGAATGTTCCTCTTTATCTGGTTCAGGAATGGCTTCTCAGTACGGAAAAGGAACAGGAATAGATCGGGCCGGAAACCTGATCGGCTCCCACACCGGCCCCGGCACGGTGGCCCTCTTCTTCTGCAGCGCCGAACCGAGAACCTGATAAATCAGAAGTTAAAAACATCCACCCTCTCTTCCTTCCCGAAGCGGGGGTGGACATTTTTTGCTTTTTCGGGTCAGGGGAACAGGTTACCATAATTTTTCGCTTGCATCCTGTGAAAAAGAACGTTATAATAAATCGTTATAATATTGATTTTTAAACAGCATATCTTCACAGACTTCCACTAAATCTTGAAAAAACAATTGCTCGCGACCTCGCGGGCTCCCCTGATTAATTTCCTTATAAGCCTTCCCCGGATTCCCAAATATTCGGTGCTCGCGACGGAGCACCGGAATCGAAGTACAATGTTGTCTTCGCGAGCAGCTGGTTCGCACCTATTACGAAGCACCAGTCCAATTCCCCTATCTTTTCAAGGAGGAATGAAGAAAATGAAAACCAAACGTCTTCTCTCCCTCGCGCTGAGCATCATCCTGCTGCTCAGCCTGCTCCCGCACGCCTTCGCCATGGACGACATCGCCGCCCTCTACGCGCAGCAGCTGGAGGAGGTCCAGAAGCAGGCAGATGCCGTGCAGGCACAGGCCGCCGATCTGATGGAGGGCTACAACCACGCCGTCTCGGAGGCGATTTCCATTGTCGACGAGCTGCAGAAGGCGGGGCATGCCAATCCGCTGGAATGCGAGCATAAGCATCAGAAGACGGAGACGCAGGAGATCCTTGCGCCTACCTGCACCACCCCGGGCAGCCATCTGGAGGTCACCTCGTGTGAGGACTGCACGCTGGTCCTGTCGCAGGAGATCGTCGAGGACCCCGCGGCGCATGACTATATCGGGGAAGAAACGGTTCCCGCCACCGAGACGGAGGAGGGCGAGATGACCTATACCTGCTCCCGCTGCGGCGACACGTATACGGAGCCCATCCCCGCCCTGAACGAAGAGGATGGAGAAGAGGACGGAGAAAAGTCCGAGGCCTTTGACGGCTCCGAGACTGTCAGCGGCGTAACCGTCACAGTAAAAGCGGAAGAGGGCGTTTTCCCCGAGGGGGCGAAGCTGACGGTCACCGAAGGCTTCTCCAGCGTGAAGCTGCGCGCTGCCAAGGGGGCAAAGAGCGCGAAGAGCGCACCATCGGGCGGCAGCGTCACGGTGAGCAGCTACAGCTTTGATGTCACGATGACGGATGCGGACGGCAGACCCATCCAGCCGGCCGAGGGCACCGTAGCCACGCTCTCCTTCGCCCTGAAGGAGGCGTCCGACCCGAACCTGACTCCCCGCGTCCTGCATGAAACCGCAGACGGGGAGGAGACCCTTAACTGCTGGGCGGAAGACGGCGCGGTTGTCACCCTGACGGGCGGCTTCTCCCGCTACACCGTGGAGTTTTATTACAATTCGAAAGAATACACCATGCCCGGGGACAGCGAGATTGACCTCTCCACCGTTCTCTCTGCCGTGGGTCTTGTCGGCACGGTGACGGATGCCTGGAGCAGCGATCCGGACCTGTTCTCCGTTTCCAATGCGTCGGGCGAGTGGAAGCTCACGGCGAAAAAGGCCTTCAGCACCACCGAACACCTCTATGTCACCATCAACGACGTGCCCTTCGACATCACCGTGACGGATGAGCAGGACGGAACCTTTAAATACACGGTGGATGATAATGGCAATGCTACGATTACAGGGCATGTGGATGGGACGAATGTGACCGGCTCCATAACAATACCATCGCAAATAGACAACCATCCCGTCACCGCCATCGGGAATTACGCATTCTCTGGCTGCGACAGCCTCACGAGTGTGACGATCCCGTCGAGTGTGACGAGCATCGGGGATGCTGCGTTCAATGCCTGCTTCAGCCTCACGAGTGTGACGATCCCGTCGAGTGTGACGAGCATCGGGAATTATGCGTTCAATGCCTGCAGCGGTCTCACGAGCATAACGATCCCGAACAGTGTGACGAGCTTCGGGGAACGAGCATTCCAAAACTGCCGCGGCCTCACGAGTGTGACGATCGGAAGCGGTGTGACGAGCATCGTGGGTTTCACATTCTCTGGCTGCAGCAGCCTCACGAGCGTGACAATTCCGAACAGTGTGACGAGCATCAGGGACTACGCATTCATTGGCTGCAGCGGCCTCACGAGCGTGACGATCGGAAATGCTGTTACAAGCATCGGGCAACAAGCATTCGCTGGCTGCGGCAG
>CAZMXF010000097.1:4506-8170 GCA_964570015.1 uncultured Oscillospiraceae bacterium
CCTCACGAGCGTTACAATTCCTGATAGTGTTACAAGCATCGGGACCGGCGCATTCAATAGCTGCACCAAGCTCGCGAGTGTGACGATCGGAAATGCTGTTACAAGCATCGGGCAACAAGCATTCGAGCGCTGCGGCAGCCTCACGAGCGTTACAATTCCTGATAGTGTTACAAGCATCGGGACCGGCGCATTCTATAGCTGCACCAACCTCGCGAGCCTGACGATCGGGAACAGCGGAGTGTCAATAAACTCCAATGCATTCATAAATTGCATTAACTTGACAGATATTTATTTTTCGGGCACAAAAGCTGAATGGAATAGCAAAGACTATAAAACACCATCGGGTGTCGTGGTTCATTGCAAGGACGGGGATATTCAGTCTTACACTGTCACCTGCGCCGCGGCACAAAACGGCTCGGTCACAGCACCCACCCAGGCCTATAATAGTCTGGATGTCACCCTGACGGTCGAGCCGGACAGCGACAGCTATGTGCTGGATACGCTGACAGTGAAGAGCGGCGAAACTACAGTAAATACATCGCCGGACGAAAACGATGCGACAAAATACACCTTCACCATGCCCGCAGCCCCCGTCACCGTCACGGCGACGTTTGCGGAAAAAACCACGCTGACGATCACGGTGAAAGACCAGACTTACATCTACAACGGCCAAGAGCAGGGCGTGGGCGATACTGTCTATGATAAACCGGAAGAAATAGCCAGTTTAGTCGATGTTATAGGCCTGCAGGGCGAGGACAAATTATACAGTGTCGTTTTGTTCGGGCATCGAGCAGAATTAGGTGTATACCAGAGAGAAATTGCGCCAAGCAACGCAGTAATCAAAAACGGCGATACCACAGTGACCGACAATTATTATATAGAATATGTCCCCGGCACGCTGACGATTACGCAGCCGGTGACGTTCACCGGTGTGACGGAGACAAAGACGTATACCGGCAGCGAGATCGAACTGACCGGCTTTGTGATGAGCGACGGTGGTTTGCTCGCGGGGCATACCGCCAATGTAACCTATTCTGCAAAGGGCACGGACGCGGGAGAATATGACGGCACGTTCCAGTCGGTTGCCATTGTGGATGGCGATAATAAGGACGTGACGGAAAACTATACGATCACAACGGTGCCCGGCAAGCTGATGATTGAGCCGACGTCAGAACCCTTCACGATCAGCCTGGACGATGACAAGTATACGTATGATTCTCAGGAGCATTGCAATGCGAAGATGCCGACCAGCACGGCGGAATCTGGAACAACAGCATACAGTTATTCCTTTGAGGAAAACGGCACCTATGTCGAAGACCTGAGCACCCTGACGCAGGTGAATGCAGGCGAGTACACAATCTACGTCAAGGCCACGAACCCGAACTACAAAAACCCTGCAACAACGACAGCGAAGCTGTCGATCGAGCCTGCGAAGGCAAGTGTGACGGTTGATAACAAAACCAAGCAAATCGGTGACAAGGATCCGGAACTGACCGCTACAGTCACCGGCCTCGTCGGCAGCGATAAGCTGAACTATACGCTCTCCCGCACGGAAGGTGAAGAAGCGGGCGAGTATGACATCACCGTCACGCTCGGGGACAACCCGAATTATGATGTGACGCCGACGAACGGCAAGCTGACAATCACGGCACTCCCGACCGCTGCTGTCACAGTGACGGTTGACCCCGAAGCGGGCGGCACGGTCAACGGTGCAGGCACGTATGAGCAGGGCGCAAAGGCCACGCTGACGGCCAAGGCAAACGAGGGCTATAAGTTTGTCAACTGGACGGAGAACGGCCAGGAGGTCAGCACCGAGGCGACGCTTGAGATTGAGATCACGGCTGACAGGACTCTGACGGCAAACTTTGAACTGCTCCCGACGTATACCGTCATCTGGCTGGACGGAGACGACAAGGAGCTGGACAGCAAGACGTACAAAGAAGGCGAGCCCGAGCCGACCACCGACAGGGTGCCGACCAAGGCCGAGGATGATAAGTATACCTATGAATTCTCCAAGTGGAAAGACGGCAGGAAGGAAGGGAATGTCACGACGTACAGCCCGATCTTCACCGCCAAGGAAAAACCGGTGGTCAAACCGGACTATTACTTCGAAAATGGCAATACGCCGGTTTCGTGGCCGGTAGGCACTTCGCGGAGTGTAAAATTTGTTGTGCACCGCATTCCCGATGACGGACAGGCCTTCTCCCACTTCCTGGGCGTCCAGGTGGGCAGCCAGGTGCTCTCACCGCGGGAGTACACCGCGCAGTCCGGCAGTGTGGAGATCACGCTTCTTCCTTCTTACGTGAGGAGCCTGCCTGTGGGCAGCTACAGAATGATCGCCGACTTTGATGACGGCTCTGCAGAAACCTTATTTGTTGTCTACGATCCGGGGAGCGGGGGCAGCTACTACTCCACCTCGACGAGTGAGCGGTATACCTACGTCCCGCCGTCCAACAACCCGCGCACGGGGGATGACAGCCACCTTGCCCTCTGGGGCACCCTGGCCTGCCTTTCGGCTGCAGGAGCAATGTTCACGGCAAAGAAGCACAGACGCAAAGAGAACTGAAAAAAAGAGGTCTCCCCATGAAAACAAAACGTCTTCTCTCCATCCTGCTGAGCATCGTCATGATCTTCAGCCTGCTCCCGCACGCCTTCGGGCAGGAGGGGCAGGAAGAGCCTGACAGAAGCGTGGAGGGCTACACCGTGAGCGTGTCGGAGCCGTTTTCCATCCTCGATGAGCTGCAGAAGGCGGGGCATGCCAATCCGCTGGAATGCGAGCATAAGCATCAGAAGACGGAGACGCAGGAGATCCTTGCGCCTACCTGCACCACCCCGGGCAGCCATCTGGAGGTCACCTCGTGTGAGGACTGCACGCTGGTCCTGTCGCAGGAGATCGTCGAGGACCCCGCGGCGCATGACTATATCGGGGAAGAAACGGTTCCCGCCACCGAGACGGAGGAGGGCGAGATGACCTATACCTGCTCCCGCTGCGGCGACACGTATACGGAGCCCATCCCCGCCCTGACCGAAGAGGATAAAGAAGAGGAAGAAACCGAAGAGGATGAGGAAGACGAAGAACCCGTCCCCTTTGACCAGAGCAAAACCGTCAGCGGCGTGACGGTGCGCGTGAGCGCGCCGGCGGGCGTTTTCCCCGCGAAATCCGAGCTGCTGGTGGACGCCGTGCCGGACGAAACGGTAGAGAGCGTCCTCGAGGGCGAGCGCAAAGAGGACGAGGAGGTCGTCTCCTCCTACACGTTTGACATCCGCGTCGTCGACGAGAACGGCGAGGAGCTGCAGCCGAAGGACGCGCAGAGCGTCACCGTCTCCTTCACGCTGGCCGAAGCGGCGGACGATACGCTGGAAACGAACATCTACCATATCTCCGAGGGCGCGGGCGGTGCGCTGGAGGCGGAGAAGCTGGCGACCACCGGATCCGGCAGCACCGTCACCGCGGAAACCGGCTCCTTCTCGCTCTATCGTGTGGAGACCGTCAAGGGGGCATCCTCCCCCACCCGCGGCGAGGGGGATGATGGCTGGATCGAGGTCGAAGATGCTGGACAACTGCAAAATTATTTAAATCAAAGTACAACTACTGAAAAACCGCTGAAAATCAGGCTGGCAAATTTTTATCGCGGAGACCAGAGTATAATCTGCGAAAACTGTT
>CAZMXF010000098.1:0-8127 GCA_964570015.1 uncultured Oscillospiraceae bacterium
TGAGATCGTTTCCTTATAGATAAGGCGTCCTTCTTCCAGCCAGGTCTTTAGCCCGAACCGTTCCTGGAGCAGTGCCTTCAGCATTTCCGCCTGAACTTTCCCGGAGAGGCAGACACTGATTCCCTTTCGGTCCGCCAGGGGCTGCAGTTCCGGCATTTCTTCACTTAGCTGTTTCACCTGTGACAGGTGAACAACCGGATCCTTCGGTGTTTCTGTCCGCAGGGAGAAACGCCGTACCGATTCTGTATTCTCTTCCCGCAGGTAAGCCTCTTCACCCAGCAGGCATCCCGCCGCTGTCTCCGTGAGACCCAGGAGGCTGCAGACCTGTCCCGCTTCCACTTTTTCAGTCGTCACAAACCTTGCTCCGGAATATATCCGGATTCCTGTGATCTTTTCTTCTTTCAGGCTTCCGCTTCCTGTACGGTAGCGCACAGCATCACGGACCGACAGATTTCCACCGGTGATCTTTACCTGAGTCATGCGCTGTCCCCTGGCATCTCTGTTTATTTTATAACACAGAGCCGAGAAGTTCTCAGGCCGTGGCGGACACAAAGCCCACCGGTCCAGACCCTCCAGGAATTCCCTGACGCCGTCCAGCTTCAGACCTGATCCGAAGAAGCAGGGAAATAACTTTCTTTCCGCAACAGCATTGGTCAGCGCTTCGTCCGAAACAGCTCCTTTTTCAAGGAACTCTTCCATACAGGTTTCATCCAGTTCGGCAGCCTTCTCGCCGATCTTCCCTTTCGTCTCCGTGAAGTCTGTTACACTGTCTGATAGTTTCTCCTTCAGCTCCTCCAGGATCTTTTCCCGATCAGAGCCCGCTAGATCCATTTTTGAAACAAATAGCCACGTTGGAATTCTCTGTTTCTCAAGAAGATCCCAGATTGTGCCGGTATCTGCCTGAACGCCTTCGCTTCCGCTGATCACCAGAACCGCAGCGTCCGGTATCTTCAGGCCGCGCCTGGTCTCCGCAAAGAGGTCTGTGTGCCCGGGCGTGTCAATCAAGCTGAAGTCTGTGTTCCCGAAGGAAAAAACCGCCTGTTTGGAAAATGCCGTAATCCCTCTTGCCCGTTCAAAATCCTCAAAATCCAGGCTTGAATCCCGGTGATCTACGCGTCCGCGTTTTTTCAGTTCCCCAGCTTCAAACAGCATCGCTTCACCCAGTGTCGTCTTTCCGGCATCTACATGTGCAGTGATGCTGAGGCATATTTTCTTTTTTGTTTTCATGCTTTTCATGCTGCAAATTCTAACAGGTTTCACGCGCTTACGCAAGCATGCAAAGGTTTTTCAACGGATTTTCTTTTTTCTGAAACTTTGACTACCATTTTTGAATAAACTATGTTATAATTACTTGTCAGTTTGTAACCAAGTCTCTTTCGGGAGATCAGGAGGGATAACAATATGAAGAAAATACTGGTCATGGAAGACGAAAGCAACATCCGCAGTTTTGTCGTGATCAACCTTCGCCGCAGCGGATATGAACCGATTGAAGCCGCCACCGGAACCGAAGCACTGGAAAAAGTCAAGGCTAATCCGGATATCTGTCTGGCGCTTCTCGACGTCATGCTGCCAGATATAGACGGATTCGAAGTCTGTCGCAGGATTCGCGCATCCGGATCCAAAATGGGCATCATTATGCTTACCGCCAAGAGCCAGGAGATTGACAAGGTCACCGGCCTCATGACCGGAGCAGATGACTACGTTACCAAGCCTTTCTCTCCTGCTGAACTTACCGCCCGTGTAGATGCACTGGTTCGCCGTCTCGGCGCAGACGAAGAGGATTCGGCCAATGTGGAACTGGTCAGCGGACCCTTCGTGCTTAATCCACGCAACCGTACCCTTGAGAAGGACGGACAGCGTCTCAAGCTGACACAGATCGAGTATCAACTCATGAAACTGTTCATGGAAAACCCCGGTAAGGCCATGAGCCGTGAGGATATTCTCAGCGCTGTCTGGGGCTCTGATTTCAGCGGAGAACTCAAAACCGTCGATGTTAACATTCGTCGGCTGCGCATCAAGATCGAATCAGATCCCACCGAACCGGAATATATCACAACTGTCTGGGGCTACGGTTATAAGTGGGGATACTGATCTGTAACACAAACAGAGCTTTCCGTTCCTTTCTTATATTACGGCCGGGAACTCTGTACAATCGCAAAACAACGGAATGGTAAGAACTAACATTTCAGGAAGTACGTATCTATGTTTAAGAATCTCCGGACACAGCTGACAGTTTCGGTCATCGCAGCGCTGATTCTCATGCTGTTGAGCATTTGGGCAGTCACGCGTGATTACATGATTCTGGCAGTCTGTGTCCTCGTGTTGATCTGTTTTTACATGATCTATCTGCTCTTCTGGTTCTGGAAAAATGTTTCGGAGCCCATCGACCGGCTGACGGAATTTGCAGCCGAGATTGCCTCCGGGAGCTACGGCAGCAAGCTGGAAGATCGCAGCGATAATGAAATCGGTCAGTTGACCGATGCCATCAATGACATGTCGGAAAAAGTCGCCCAGGCCGAGAAAGCCAGGACAGACTTTATTTCACAGGTTTCCCATGAGCTGCGCACACCCCTGACGGCAATTACTGGCTGGAGCGAGACCATCAAGTTCGACCCGGCGGTGCAGGGCGATTCCCTGCGCGGAATCAATATCATCTCCAAGGAAGCTGAGCGCTTGACCGGAATGGTGACAGAGCTCCTGGAATTCACCCGGATCCAGGACGGGCGCTTCAATCTCCGAATCGGGATGATCGATATTGCCGAGGAGCTGGAAGATGCTCTCTTTACTTACGGCAAACTAATGAAACAGGCCGGGATGGACGTCAACTACAAGGCTCCGGATGAGGACATCCCGATGATCCCCGGAGATGCGGAACGGCTGAAGCAGGTGTTTCTGAATCTGCTTGATAACGCGATGATTCACGGCGGGGACGGCAAGATCATCGACGTCAGTCTGGAGCGGGACGGTGGCTATGTAAAGATCTATTTCCGGGATTACGGAAGCGGTATTCCCGAGGCCGAGCTTCCCCATGTGAAAGAGAAATTTTACAAGGGCAGCTCCAAGAATCGCGGCACGGGCATCGGTCTTGCAGTCTGTGATGAGATCATCACCCGTCACAAGGGCAAGATGGATATCCGCAACGCGGACGGCGGCGGCTGTTTGGTGATTCTTTCCCTGCCCATCAGCACAAGGCCCTGATTTCTCATGATCATTTGATCTTTTCTTTGGGAACTGTCGCATCCGGCTTGTTCCCGACATCATACACAGCGAGACACACATTGCAAATTCCTTACTCTGGAGAATTAACTATGGCTGGAAAACATGAAAGTGTAAAAAGTTGCGGCTTCAGGACTTCTATCGGAGGTCAGGCCCTGATCGAGGGCATTCTGATGCGCGGGCCGCGGAAGCAGGCGATTGTATGCCGGACGGAGGATGGACTGACAGAAAAGGTTGAGGACCTGCATCTTCTGCGGGAAAAGTATCCCTTTTTTGGCTGGCCTTTTATACGTGGCTGCGTCACCTTTATCGATTCGATGGTCAAAGGCATGCAGGCCCTGATGTATTCGGCAAGTCTGGTTCCGCTGGAGGAGCAGGAGGAGCCGGATAAAATCGACAAGTGGATCAGTGAGCATTTTCCTGCAGAAAAAGCCGAAAAGCTCATCATCTATGTCGCAGTTGTGCTTGGCATCGCACTGAGCGTGTTTCTGTTTATCTTTTTGCCGACCTTTATCGTGGCGGCAATCCGTCCGCTGACCCAGAGCTATCTGGTCCGGAACTTTGCAGAAGGCTTCACAAAAGTCGCCATTCTGCTTGGGTATATGGCGCTGGTAGCGAATATGAAGGACATCAAACGACTCTTTTCCTATCATGGTGCGGAACACAAGACCATTTTCTGCTATGAGCATGGGAAGCCCTTGACGGTGGAAAACGTTCGGCCTGAAAGTCGCTTCCACCCCCGCTGCGGCACAAGCTTTCTTCTGGTAGTGGTGCTGGTGAGCATTCTGGTCAACGCCACGGTGCGTGTCGCCAATCCCTTTGCGCGTGTCGGCGTCCATCTGCTTCTTTTGCCCGTGGTCGTGGGAATCAGTTACGAAATCAACCGCTGGTGCGGCATGCACGATAATACCCTCTCTACGATTCTCTCCGCCCCCGGAAAGTGGTTACAGCGAATCACAACCAATGAACCTGATGACAGCATGATCGAATGCGCCATCCGGGCTATGGAGCTTGTAATCCCCGATGAAAAAGGTACGGACGCCTGGGGCGCCTGATTCAATCACAACAGGAACGAGGACAGACTCTTGAGAACGTACAATGATCTGACCCTGATGACCAGGAAGAAGCTGATGCAGGCGGACATTCCTGGATATCAGCTGGAATCGAGACTTCTGGTGGCGCATGCTGCGGGAAAGTCGGTGGCAGAACTGCTTCGAGACATGAACCTGTATACCACAGAAGATGTGGTTGATCGCGTTTCTGCCTATGTAGAGCGCCGTCTTACGGGAGAGCCCGTGGCCTATATTACCGGGACATGGGAGTTCTACGGCCTGCCGATGGTGATTACGCCGGATGTGCTGATTCCCCGCATGGACACTGAGGTGCTTGTCGATGCGGTAAAGGAGTTTCTCACCGGCCGGAAAATGGATGCCCGGGTGCTCGACCTCTGCTGTGGAAGCGGATGCATCGCCTGCGCCATAGCCAAAGAGCTGCCGGCTACAAAGTTGGTGGCAGTGGATATCAGTGCCAGTGCTCTCCAGGTCTGCCGGGAGAACGTAACGATGAATCGTCTGAATTCGCGCGTCCTTTGCCTGCAGGCGGATGCGCTTGCCTCTCCTCCCATGGGGATGGGGCAGTTTGACATCATTGTTTCCAATCCTCCGTATATCGCAAGCGCTGAAATTATGGGCTTGGATCCCTCTGTACGGGATCACGAACCCGTCTGGGCACTGGACGGAGGAGAAGATGGCCTGAAGTTTTATAAGGGCATTATCAAATATTGGCGCTCGGTACTGAAACCTGGCGGCCTGATCTTCTTTGAGGTCGGCGAAGGTGAAGCAGAAGCCGTGCGCAGCATGCTCCTGGAGGGTGGTTTCGCGGAAGCGGAATTCCGTCAGGACAGCGGCGGAACAGACCGCGTGGTGATCGGACGGCTTGAGGAATGACTCCGGAGAAGAATCCGCTGCTGGAAAAGGCTGTCACGCTGCTCAGCTATCGTGCACATTCCCGCAAAGAGCTGTCAGACAAACTGAAACACAAGACCGGCTGTAAAGATGCAGAACTGGCAGAAGTATTGGACCGGCTGGAAGAACTCGGCTTTCTGAACGACAGGACTTATGCCTCTTCGGTGGTGCGCAGCTGTGCCCGCAAAGGTTACGGTGCACAGCGGGCTTTATCTGAGCTTGCCCGCAGAGGGATCCCAAAGGAGCTCCGGGAGGAAGCACTGGCGGATATGCCGGAGACTGACGGCACTTTGGAGCAACTGATCCGCGGAAGGCTTCGGAATCCTGCAAACCGAGACGAGGTACGGAAGGTCTCTGCGTCTATGGTACGCCGCGGATACTCCTGGGATGAGATCCGGCATGCGATCGAACGTGTAGGTGCTGAAGCGGAGCCGGAGGACTAAGACATGACAGAAAGAAACTACACTTTTTCACTAGTCTCGCTGGGCTGCGCCAAGAATCTTGTGAACAGCGAGCAGATGCATCATTTGATGCGCGAGGCCGGGTTTATACCCGTGTCGGACTCTGATGGTGCGGATCTCGCCATCATCAACACCTGCGGTTTTATCGACGCAGCCAAATCCGAGGCCATCGACTGTATTCTGGAGCATGCACAACTCAAAGCCGATGGCCGGCTCGGCGGTATCATCGTAACGGGCTGTCTCTCGGAACGCTATCAGGATGAAATTCAGAATGAGCTACCTGAGATTGATGCAGTTCTTGGCGTCGGGAGCTTTGGAGAAATCGTACAGGCGGCAAAAGCTGTTCTGGCTCATCAGGGCTACAGATCTTTCGGAGACCAGAGCGCGCCTGTGGAGGAGATGCCTCGGGATGTGTCCACCGGTCCGGGTTGGGCCTGGCTTCGGATTGCGGAAGGCTGTGACAACTTCTGCGCTTTCTGTGCGATTCCTTTTATTCGGGGCCATTATCGCTCCAGAGCACTGGAAGCGATCATGAAAGAAGCGGAAGAACTGGCAGCTTCCGGCGTTAAGGAACTCATCGTCATTGCCCAGGACATTACTCGTTATGGCACGGATCGATATGGCAGACGTTGCCTCGCGGAACTGATCCGACAGCTCTCGGAGATTCCGGATCTGCGCTGGATCCGTCTGCATTACCTCTATCCTGACCAGTTCGATGACGAGCTCATCGATGAGATTGCCTGCAACAATAAGGTCTTAAAGTATCTCGACATTCCCATCCAGCACATTAATAATGAAATACTACGGAAGATGAACCGGCGCGGAACCGGAGATGAAATCCGTGTGCTGCTGCGTATGCTGCGGGAACGGATTCCTAATCTGGTATTGCGTACCAGTCTCATTACCGGGCTTCCCGGCGAAGGCGAAGCGGAGTTTGAAGAGCTTCTGGACTTTCTGAAAGAAGCCAGAATCGAACGGGTCGGCGTGTTTCCCTTCTCTCCGGAGGAAGGGACAAGAGCGGCGCAAATGGAACACTGTGACGCTGAGGAAGCCTCCCGGCGCGCAGATCAGGTGCTGGAACTCCAGGGACGGATCCTGGACGAATTTGCCGAAGCGCAGGTCGGTCAAGAGCTTGAAGTTCTTATCGAAGGCCCATGGGAAGAGGACGGTGGCCTGATGACCGGACGGACATGGGCTGATTCCCCGGAAATCGATTCCTTTGCGGTAGTGGACGGAAATGTGCGTCCCGGAGAGATCGTCCGTGTCCGGATCGAGCGGGCAGAAAATGGTGTACTTTTTGGCATTTGTGTAGAAGAATAGGGAGATGATCGGTCCGTGTTAAAAACCACGGCAAATAAAATAACAGTATTGAGAATCATACTGATCCCGGTGTGGCTGATTTTGGCCTATCGTGGGCACATGGTTCCGGCGCTCATCGTCTATGTCATCGCCTGTCTTTCGGACCTGCTTGATGGATACATCGCACGACATTACAGCCAGATCACAAATTTCGGCAAGTTCATGGATCCGCTGGCGGACAAGATGCTGGTGCTGGCGGCAATGTGTTATTTCGTGGACAACGGGCAGATGCCCGGCTGGGCTGTGTCGATCGTACTGTTCCGGGAATTCTCTGTTTCGGGCCTGCGTCTCATAGCCGTTGAGCAGCAGCGTGTCATCGCAGCTGCCTGGTCCGGAAAGATCAAGACTGCGGTCACAATGGTAGCGCTTGGTCTGATGACGGTTTTCCCTTCTCCGCGGCTGGACTTGATCTGTACGGGGCTGATCCTCGTGACCACCGTCTACAGCGGTGTGGAATATTTTGTTAAAAACAGGGATGTCTTCCGGGACATCGACTGACAGAAAGGAAGCATAAGCATGTATCTGTACAACTCTGCAAGCAGAAAAAAAGAGCTGTTTGTCCCGAACCATCCGGACATCGTAAAGATGTATACCTGCGGTCCTACGGTTTATCATTATGCCCACATCGGCAATCTCCGCTCCTATATCATGGAAGATGTACTGGAAAAGTATCTGCGTTACGTCGGGTATCCGGTCAAGCGCGTCATGAACATCACGGACGTAGGACACCTGACCTCCGATGCGGACGAGGGCGAAGACAAGATGCTGAAAGGTGCCCGGCGCGAACACAAAAGCGTTATGGAAATAGCAAAATTCTATACCGACGCCTTCTTCGATGACTGCCATAAGCTCAATATCAAGCGGCCGGATGTGGTAGAGCCCGCTACCAATTGTATCGACGAATACATCAAGATCATCTCCAAGCTTATGGACACCGGTTATGCCTATTTTGCCGGCGGAAATGTCTATTTTGACACCTCGAAGCTGGATCGTTACTATGTTTTCAATGACTTCAATGCCGACGATCTGGATGTCGGGGTGCGCGAGGGTGTCGAAGAAGATCTCAACAAACGCAACCGGAATGATTTTGTGCTTTGGTTTACGAAGTCCAAGTTTGAGGATCAGGC
>CAZMXF010000099.1:0-8117 GCA_964570015.1 uncultured Oscillospiraceae bacterium
CGGATGTCCGACTTGCTGAGACCGGCATCCAGCAGCGGACTCAAAACCCCAAGCTCCCTGATGGCACGCATGCCGGGGCGGTAGTCCCCGGTGTCGTCCGTGTTGGAACCCTCCGAGACATAGGGGATGCCAGCTTCTTTCGCGGCTTCGATGATTCGTCCGAAGATCATGTGCTTGCAGTGATAGCAGCGATCCGGCGGATTATGCCGAATCCCGTCAATGTTCAACGCCTCCGGCGGAATGACGATCTGTCGGATGCCGGCTTCCCGGCAGAAATCGGAAGCTTCCTTCTGCTCCCGGATCGGGACAAAAGGCGGCGCGGCAGTCACGGCAAGGGCATGGTTCCCGAGACAATTGTAAGCGACCTGCAGAAGAAAGGTAGAATCTACGCCGCCGGAAAAGGCGACTGCAAGGCTTCCCAGCTCCGTGAGGCGGCTGCGGAGTGCATTGTATTTGGTATGCAGTGTATCCATCGTTGGTGTTTCTCAGGTCAGATGGTTGATCATGCTGGCCATGTAGCCGGCGCCGAAGCCGTTGTCGATGTTCACAACAGAGACACCGCTGGCACAGGAATTCAGCATGCTGAGCAACGCTGCGATCCCTCCCAGGGAGGCACCGTAGCCAATGCTGGTGGGGACGGCGATGACGGGACAGTCTGCCAGCCCGCCGATGACCGAGGGCAAAGCTCCTTCCATTCCCGCGACGGCGACGATGCAGCGGGCGCTCATGATGGCGTCCATGTGAGAGAGAAGGCGATGAATCCCGGAAACCCCGACGTCGTAGAGACGGACGACCTCATTCCCCAGCACCTCGGCGGTGATAGCTGCTTCTTCGGCCACCGGAATGTCGCTTGTTCCGCCCGTAGCGACGACCACTTTGCCGACTCCGGTGGGTGCGGGCATTACACCGATGACACCGGTACGTGACAGTTCGTTATAATCCAGCGGAGCGATCCCGCTCAAACCCTCCCGGACAAAGTCCGCGATCTCCTTCGAGATCCGGGTGACCAGAACGGTCTTCTGACCGTTCTGGAGCATGGTCTTCGCGATCCCGAGGATGTGTTCCTGCGTTTTCCCCGCGCCGTAGATGACCTCGGGAACACCCTGTCGGATGCCGCGATGCATGTCCACCTTGGCATATTCTCCGACTTCCTTGATCGGTTCCATTTTCAGCTTCAGCGCGGCGTCGTCGGGAGAGATCTCACCGTCGGCTACCTGCTGAAGCAGCTTGTTCAGTTCCGCTTTATCCATGACGATACTCCTGTCAATCCAGTAGGAATGTTATTGGGGAGAGTATAGCATAAGGAAAGCGTTTTGTGCAACACGAAAAACAGGCCGGTGACAGTGGATTAATGCGGATTGTACTGACAGAACGCCGAGATTGTCAACATCCTGTGACATCCCGAGTGATCGGAAAAGACAGAGAAACAATAAAAACGGAGCCGCCCCGGACTGTGTTCCGCGGCGGCTTTGAGCTTTGTGGTATTCCAGCTTATTCCTGCCTTTTGTCAGCCTCCTGCATCTGAACCTTCAGCGCATCGTATTCGGTCAGCAGGTCGTAAACTGCATCTTCGGAGAGCACGCCGCGTTTCAGATCCTGCGGCAGCAGACCGGCCTCGTCGGCTTCAAAGTCCTCCCGCCAAAGCGTTCCTTCAAAGTATGCAGAGAGTGCGCGGACATCCTCCCGGACAGCTTCAAGCTCATCCGGACAGAGTTCGACTATCTTCAGGGTGGTGCTGATACGGCTGAGACGATTTTCCATCTCGGTAATACGCCGGATTCTGGCTGCGCTTTCCAGGTTTTCAAAATGATTCACGTATGATCGATCCTTTCTCCCTGGGGACAGACTTCAAATACACATCCGATTCAGACTGTGTCGGGGAATCGGTCCCAGGTTTTCATATATCGCCAGAGATACCAGTAAGAGATGATGACGGTCAGCAGATCCGAGACAAGTTGAGACCAGACAAGGCCATACATCCCCAGAACCTTTGGCAGAATAAAGAGCATCGGGATGTTCAGCCCGGCCCAGCGCAGGATTGCAAGCCAGAAGGAAACCTTCCCGTTGCCGAAGCCCTGGAACAGAAACACCACGAAGAAACAGAAGAACATGATGACCGCGGCCATGGAGCGGATCCTCAGGAAGTTGGTTCCGATTTCCAGCGTCTCGGATTCGGCGATGAAGAAGCGGACGATCCGTGCGGGGAAGAGTTCGTAAAGGGTAAGGCTGACGACGGCGACAGCAAGGCCGACTTTCAGAATGCAGGCCATAATCTCTTTCACGCGCCGATAGTCCTTCAGGGCCCAGCTGTAGGAGATCAGAGGAACCATGCTCTGGCAGAGACCGATACCGACCTGCTGCGGGAAACGCTCGGCTTTCAGGACAATCCCGATGGCCGCGAGAGCGGTGTCGCCGTAGCCGGAAGCCAACTTATCCAGCACCATGTAGTCCAGGTCGAAAAGCAGCGCGCCGACGGTCCCGGGGAAACCGACCGTGAAGACGAACTTCTGATTCTCCTTCGCCGGAACGGGTGCGAGGAAGTTGACAGCGATCTCCTTCTGACGGCGGCAGAAAACAGCCAGACAATAAAAGCAGGAGATCAGATTGGAGAGCAGAGTCGCGATGCCAACACCGAGAATTTCGTTTCCCGGGGGCAGGAGAACGAACATAAAGAGAGGATCAAGAAAAAGGTTGAGTACGCCCCCAAGGGCGACACCGATGCCGGCCTCCCGTGCGAGACTGAGGCTGCGAAGCAGATTGGAAAACACATTGGAGACAATGGTCGGGATACCGCCGATGACCAGCACCATGAGTACGTAGGTACGGGCATAGGAGTAGGTGTTGGGTCCTGCGCCGAGAAGTGTCAGCAGCGGATGCATAAATGCCAGGATCAGAACCGAAAAGCCAACTGCGGTGAACAGGCCAAGACGAATACAGAAGGCTGCGACACATGTCCCTTCCTCCCTCTGTTCCCTGGCGAGCAGTTTCGGCAGCAGAGCGCCGCCCCCGGTGCCGAACATGGAACCGATGGCGAGGCAGACGTTGAAGAGCGGGAGAATCAGGGAGACGCCCGCGACCATATAGGGATTGTTGGTTCGGCCGATAAAGAACGTGTCGGCCAGATTGTAGATCAGGACGATGATCTGGCTCATCACGGCGGGAACCGCCATGGCGCGCACCGCCTGAGGGACCGTCATCGTCCGGAAGATTTCTTCACTGCTAAGCTGTCTTTTCGTCAATCTCACAGGACAAGGCCTTTCCCAACGTTGAACTGAAGATATTCTTAAAAAGTAATTGATTTCCTCTCAAAATATGATATAGTGAATTTGGACAAATTTCAAGAGCAAATTGCTCTTTTTGTTGGGAAAAACTGACGATACTGTCAGGGTCGTCATTTTTTAATAAAAAAGGAGGAATACTGTCATGGAAAAATCAGTGACCCTGGAGATGATCCAGGAAGCAAGAGAAGCACTCAAGGGGGTTGCGGAAGTAACACCGGTTGTCACGTCGAAAAGACTTGGCACGAATCTGTACATTAAGTCCGAGAACCTTCAGAAAACCGGATCTTTCAAAATCCGCGGGGCGTACAATAAGATCCGCAATCTCACTCCGGAAGAAGCAAGCCGGGGGGTGATCGCCTGCAGCGCCGGCAACCATGCCCAGGGCGTCGCGCTGTCCGCCACCCGCCTCGGGATCAAGTCTGTCATCTGCATGCCGGAGGGGGCTCCGATTCTGAAAGTGGAAGCAACACGGGGCTACGGGGCCGAGGTGGTTCTGGTTCCGGGAATCTATGACGACGCCGCCAGGGAAGCGGAGCGCCTTTCCAGAGAAGAGGGCTATACCTTTGCGCATCCTTTCAATGATCCGTATGTCATTGCGGGACAGGGAACCATCGGCCTGGAAATCCTGGAGCAGGTGCCGGATGTAGAACAGATCATCGTCCCCATCGGAGGCGGCGGACTGATCAGCGGTATCGCCACGGCGGTAAAGTCCATGCGCCCGAATGTCAAGGTTATCGGCGTCCAGGCGGCGACCGTGCCTTCCATGTTCGTGTCGTTCCGCAGCGGCATGATCACGACGGTCAAGGACGGCCCGACCATCGCAGACGGCATTCATGTTCTGACGCCGGGTGATCTGACATTCCGCCTGGTTCAGCAGTATGTCGACGACATCGTGACCGTCAGTGAGGATGAAATCGCTGCGGCGATCGTCGCCCTGCTGGAAGGAAGAAAGACGCTGGCCGAGGGCGCAGGCGCTACGACCGTTGCTGCTTTTCTGTTTGACAAGGTGGATACCTCTCTTAAGACAGCTGTTGTCGTATCCGGAGGCAATGTCGACATCACAACCCTTTCGCGCATCATCACAAAGGGCCTGCAGAAGACAGGACGCATTGTCCAGCTGAAGACCAAACTGACGGACAAGGCAGGCAACCTGGCACAGCTGCTGGCCTGTGTTGCGGAAACAGGAGCAAACGTTCTGGATATTGCCCATGAACGGGAGGATGCAAAGACCGAGGTCAATTCCTGCGTTGTGACGATGACGCTGGAGACACGTGACCAGATGCATGTTCAGGAGATCCGGAAAGAACTGATGAGCCACGGGTATCATCTGTTCGATTAAATCATTCTGCAGGAGAGGAGTACAGCGTCAGAGAACCTGTATGCGACCGAAAAAACGCGGAGTGACTATAAAAAATAAAATGAATCGAGGAAACATACCATGTCTGTTCCTGCCAAGAAGAAACTCGGCCTGCTTCCCAAGCTGATCATAGCAATTGTGCTCGGCCTGATTGTCGGCACCCTTGCGCGAAAGTTCGACTTTCCCATTATTATCCGCATCGGTGCAACGTTCAACAGTATTTTCGGTAATTTTCTCGGCTTCTGCATTCCGCTAATCATCATCGGCTTCGTTGCTCCGGGTATCGCGGACCTGGGCTCCGGTGCGGGGAAAACCCTTGCCCTGACAGCCGGCGTTGCCTATCTTTCTACCCTGATCGCAGGAACCTTTGCGTATGTAGTGGACAGCACCGTTTTCCCGAGTTTCCTGAAGTTCGGCTCCATCGTGATGGACAACGCGCAGAATGCGGAAGATACCATGCTGGCGGGACTGTTCACCGTTGAAATGCCCCCGCTGATGGGCGTCATGACGGCGCTCATTACCTCCTTCATCATGGGTATCGGAATTGCGGTGACCAGGGCGGACAATCTGAGAAACATCTTTCATGAATTCCAGAAGATCGTCGAAGGCGTTGTGGCGGGTGTCCTGATTCCGCTGCTGCCCTTCCACATTTACGGAATCTTTGCCAACATGACCTATGCGGGTACCGTGGCCGAGATCATGAGCGTGTTTGCCAAAGTGTTTGTAATTATCATTGCGATGCACCTGCTCATCATCGTCTTCCAGTATGTGGTGGCGGGTACGGTCAGCAAGAAGAATCCCTTCCTGATGATCAAAAACATGATCCCCGCCTACATGACCGCGATCGGAACCCAGTCTTCTGCGGCCACGATTCCGGTTACGCTGGAGTGCACCAAGAAGAACGGCTGTGACGAGAAAATTGCAAACTTTGTGGTGCCGCTGTGCGCAACGATCCACCTTTCCGGCTCGACCATCACCCTGACCAGCTGCGCGATCGCAGTCATGATGCTCAACGGCTGGTCCGTCAGCTTCACCCAGATGATCCCCTTTATCATGATGCTCGGAATCACGATGGTTGCGGCTCCCGGTGTCCCGGGCGGCGCGGTGATGGCAGCCCTCGGTATCCTGGAGTCTATGCTGGGCTTTAACGACAACATGCTGACATTGATGATCGCGCTGTATATCGCGCAGGATTCCTTCGGCACGGCCTGTAACGTCACCGGCGACGGCGCCATCGCCATGCTGATGAACGCCATTAACGGAAAGAAAAAGACCGCATGATTCGGGGTTTCTCACGACAGAGGAAAACAGATGAAAAGTATTAAAAGTGTTTACAAGATCGGTAACGGACCATCGAGCTCCCACACGGTCGGCCCCTACCGTGCGGCACGGCTGTTTCGCGACCGGTATCCGAATGCCGATTCCTATCAGGTGACATTGTTCGGTTCCCTGGCCTTCACAGGAGAAGGCCACGGGACCGGAAAAGCAATCCGTTCCGCCATCCCGGAGGCGGAGATCGTCTTTGACCGGAAAGAGGAAGAGAATAATCTCCCGCATCCCAACACGATGCTGTTCGTCGCCCTGAAGGGAGGAGAAGAGGTCGGAAGAAAGCGGATCTTCAGCGTTGGCGGCGGTTCGATTCAGATTGAAGATGAGAACTCGGATGAGGAGAGAGAAATCTATCCACAGAAGCACTTCTCGGAGATTCTAAGCCTCTGCAAGGAGAAGAGCATCAATCTGCCTCAGTTTATTTACCGTATGGAGGATCCCTCTTTCCGGGAGTATCTCCGCACGATCTGGCACGCCATGCAGGATGCGGTGGAGAGAGGCCTGCAGGCAGAAGGTATCCTTCCGGGCGGCCTCGGGGTGTCACGCAAGGCAAAGCTGCTCTATTCCAAGCGCTGCTATAACGAGAGCGCCGACGTCACCATGAATCGTGTCATCGCGGCCTATGCTTACGCAGTGAGTGAAGAGAACGCGGATGAGAACGTAGTAGTTACCGCCCCCACCTGCGGCAGCTGCGGCGTATTGCCGGCAGTCATGTATTACATGCAGAAGGACCGCGGCTTCCCCGAGGACGAGATCATCGACGCGCTGGCGGTAGCCGGCGTCATCGGAAATGTGATCCGAACAAATGCCAGCATCTCCGGTGCGGAGTGCGGCTGTCAGGCGGAGATCGGGAGTGCCTGTTCGATGACCGCGGCGGCACTGGCGTCGCTTTACGGCATGAACATCGACCAGATCGAGTACGCAGCCGAGATCGCCATGGAACACAACCTCGGCCTCACCTGCGACCCGGTGAACGGACTGGTTCAGATCCCATGCATCGAGCGCAACGCCGTTGCGGCCATGCGTGCGATCAGCTCAGTCAACCTGTCGCGGTTCCTGTATGAAACCCGGAAGATCTCCTTCGACGAGGTAGTGGCCACCATGTACCGTACCGGACGGGATATGGATGAGAAATACCGCGAGACGTCCCACGGAGGTCTGGCCAAGATCTATTACAGCAGTTTATAGGTTATAGGCTAAGTCGAAGGTTCGACAGATACAGGAGAGCGGGTAATCCACAAAGCGCCCGTCGGTGAGCATTGCTTCGATCTCGGCCCGGGAGGCCCAGCTCAACTCGGAGACCTCCTCGGGCTGCATGGTCAGAGCGGAGAGCGGAATGTTGGAGCGAACCAGATAGAAATCATCCAGCACATAAGAGAAGGGCTCTGTGAACAGAAACTGCAGCGCATCCGAAGAAACGGACAGACCGACCTCTTCCCGCAGCTCCCGCAGGGCTGCCTCCGGAGAAGTCTCGCCGCTCTGAACAAAACCGCCTGCGGACAGGTCCCAGCAGCCCGGGTACCGCTCCTTGGTGATGCGGCGGCGCTGGATCAGCATTTCCTGCCGGTCGTTCATGACGCACACATGAACGACCAGCAGGCGCTCTTCCTCCGAAATGTCGCAGCCGCGCGGAATCGTGCGCCCGGTTTTTTCGCGGTTTACCGTATAAACATCCAGAAGTTCCAACTGCAAGACCTCCGTATCCTTTTCGGCCTCGGCGTTATGATGCTCCGGCTGAAGGTTTATATTCTGACTGCGCTGCTTCTCCCCAGCTGAAGCGGGGAGAAGCAGTCATATGCTTTGGAGATGAGTATAGCACGAAGCAAAAAGTGTTTGCAAGGTTCTTCCGGGATGGGGAAGCTTCTCATTTTCAGCTTCATTTAGTTGAAAATGAGAACATAATTGCATATAATATAACGAATGGCAAAGGCCAGATCACAATCTAATCTACAAGGAGAAAAGAATGAGCACGAAAAAAGTCATGAAAACCATGGACGGCAACGAGGCAGCCGCATATGTCGCGTATGCGTTTACCGAAGTTTCCACGATCTATCCGATCACGCCGTCGAGCCCGATGGCAGATCATGTGGACGATTGGGCCGCCCATGGAAGAAAGAACCTCTTTGGTCAGCCGGTGCAGCTGGTAGAGC